>JAAYQY010000011.1 GCA_012519125.1 Spirochaetales bacterium | reverse complement strand
CCCCGCCACTGAGTACGATGGTATCCTTTGCACGTCCACAGAGTGCAAACTCACCCTTGTGCGTCCACATACCCAAGTCTCCCGTGTCGAGCCAACCCTCTTTGCTGAGCACCTTGTCGGTAAGGTCCTGTCTCTTGTAGTAGCCCTTCATAACCTGCGGTCCGCGAACCATCACCACTCCCTTGGATCCGGGCTTGGTTTCGTTCCCCGCTTCGTCAACGATGCGAACCTCGGTGCCGGGAAGCGGACTTACCGTCCTCTTTACCCCAGCCTTGAGCGGACGAACCGCCACCACAGGGGCACTCTCGGTAAGGCCATAGCCGTCAAGCAGCTTGACACCGATCGAGGCAAAGAACATATCGACTCCTGCGCTGAGCGATCCACCGCCACTGACACCGGCGATGAAACTGGTTCCGAGCTTCTGCTTGACCTTGGAAAAGACCAGATGGTCTCCAAGACGATACAAGGGATAGAGAAGGATGGTTGGCAGCACGCCTGCAAGCACATCCAGAAGTCTGCTGCGCTTCTTGAAGGTAGCCACCTGTCCAAGCAAAAGATCGCGGCTGCGGCTGTAGAGCGCTGCAACCTTCACAAAGAAGGAGAACAACGATTTGGCCACGGCACTCTTGGTCTTCATGCTTCCAAAAACACCTGCTTTCACCGCTTCCCAGATACGGGGAACCGAGCCCATCCAGTGCGGATTCACTACGGCAAGGTCTGCAAGCAGAATCGAACCAAGGGGCTTGGAATAGGCAACTGTGGAAGCGTTGCTGAGAATGACATACTGCAGGATGCGTTCGAAGGAGTGCCAGACAGGAAGGACGCTCAGCCATCTCTGGCCAGGAGCGAACTTCTGGATCAGCTGGGGCACCGCTTCAAGCTGGTAGGCAAAGTTATGATGGGTGAGCATTACACCCTTTGGATCACCGGTGGTGCCACTGGTGAAGATGATGGTTGCAATCTCTTCTATCGTACCACTCTTGCGCTCTTCCTCTATCTTGAGGGCAACCTTGCGGTCGTTGAGCAAGGCTCTTCCCTCATCGATGAGGTTCTGATAGAGCAATACTTCCACCCCTTCAGCAAGGGTGATGTCCTTCAGCTGTGCAGAAGAGAACTCCCTGTCCATGACAATGAGAGTCTTCAGCTGCGGAAGCTTGTCGATAAGATTGAGTATCTTGCGAAGCTGTACTGCATTCTCAACAAAACAGAATTTCGCTTCGGTTGCAGAGAGGATGAAGCTGATCTCATACGGCATGGCATCCCGTCCACGGGGAACATCAGCTGCCCCAAGGGTGAGAATGGCCAAATCACTGGCCAACCATTCACTGCGGTTGTCACTGATCAGTCCGACCAGATCCCCGCGCTTGACACCCCGCTTGGACAAGGAGGCCGCAAGGCTGTTCACCTCACTGTAGAGTTCGGAATAAGAAACCGACTTGAAGACGCCACTGGAATCCTTGCTCATCTGTACTGCGTAGGCAGGATAGCGATTCACGACATCGGCGAACATTTGGGGTATGGTTTTGTACATACTGGCCTCCATGTAAGGTACTATCTACTTTATATACATTCTTTCATTATTTGTCAATCTGTCAAAATAAAACTCTTGCTTCCCCTATTCCTTACAATGCTTGCACCTAAACCGAATCAACCACAAATATAGCGCAGTCTTTGGTGTACACTCATGCATATGCGGGTGACGCACATCAGAACAAAGCTCACGATGTGCCAAATATTGACTCTTTACAGGCAAAGGAATCATAATGGCCCAATACCATAAGGAGTGAGAATCCCATGAAAGAACGAATTTCCGCACTACTCAAACGAAAGAGCTCCGACGAGGTCGTCAGCGCAGAAGGCTGGGTCCGTACCAAGCGTGACAGCAAGAACGTCTGCTTTCTTGAGGTGAATGACGGATCGTGTTTGAAGGGATTGCAGGTGGTCATCGACAAGGAGAAGCTTACAGACCAGGACCTCATCGCTTCCATCACCACCGGTTGTTCGGTCATCTGCAGGGGCCCGATCGTAGCGAGTGCTGGAGGAAACCAAGATGTAGAAATGGCAAGCACTGACATCACCTTGGTCGGTGAGTGCCCGGTGGACACCTACCCCTTGCAGAAAAAGCGTCATACGATTGAGTATCTCAGAGAGATCGCCCACCTCAGGGCGAGAACCAATATGTTTGGGGCAGTTGCCCGTGTGCGAAACACGCTCAGCTTTGCCGTACACCAGTTCTTCCAAGAACGTGGTTTTTCCTATGTGAATACCCCAATCATCAGTGCAAGTGACTGTGAAGGTGCTGGCGAACAGTTTTTGGTGACCACGCTCGACCTGGCAAACCCTCCCAAAACAGAGGAAGGGTTGATCGATTACTCCAAAGACTTCTTCGGGCGGGAAGCCTTCCTCACCGTAAGCGGCCAGCTTGAGGGTGAGACCTATGCCATGGCCCTGAAGAACATCTACACCTTCGGCCCCACCTTCCGTGCCGAGAATTCCAACACCAAGCGCCACCTCTCAGAGTTCTGGATGGTCGAGCCTGAAATGGCTTTTTGTGACCTCACCCAGAACATGGAGGTTGCCGAGGAGTTTCTCAAGTATCTTTTCAAGACAGTCCTTGAGAAGTGCAGTGAGGACATGGCTTTCTTCAGCAAGTTTGTCGAAAGTGGCATGGAAGAGACACTGCGTACAATCGTTGACACCCCGTTTGCCCACCTCACCTACACCGAAGCTGTGAAAGAGCTGGAGAAACACAACGACGAGTTCGAGTTCCCCGTAAGCTGGGGCAGCGACCTGCAGAGTGAGCACGAGAAGTATCTTACCGAGGTGGTGTGCAAACGCCCGGTCATCGTCACCGACTACCCCAAGGAAATCAAGGCTTTCTACATGAAGGTCAATGAGGATGGGAAAACGGTGCGCGGCATGGACGTTCTGGTGCCCAGGCTTGGCGAGATCATCGGAGGCAGTGAGCGTGAGGCCGACCTTGAAGTGCTGACCAAGCGCATGGAAGAGCTCAAGCTGGATCCGGAAGCATACTGGTGGTACCTCGATCTGAGAAGGTTCGGTTCGGTCCCCCATGCAGGCTTCGGCCTTGGCTTTGAACGGCTTGTCCAGTATGTGACCGGCATGGGCAACATCCGTGACGTCATTCCCTATCCCCGGGCTCCAAAGCTTGCAGATTTCTAAGCGATCAGGCGGTGCGATGCACCGCCTTTTGTTAGCCCTCAGCGCGGAACCTTGAGCATCGCCCACACCAAGAGCTGACTCACCGAATGGGCTCCGCTTTTGAGAAAGAGATGCTTCTTGTGGGCAATCACTGTGGAACTCTGGATCCCCAGATTCTCGGCCACCTCTTTCGTATCCTTGCCGCTGAGATAGAGGTTGAGTATCTGCCGCTCCCTTCTGGTAAGGTACGCTGCACATTCGCGCACATCCATAGGCTCACTGCAAAGCGCTTGCAAGGCTTCACCAAGCTGCTCATCAGGGCAAGCGAGATTGAGGGTGCGGCAGTGCACATCGTCCAAGGCATGAAAGGGGGTTCCCAGTTCAGGGGGAGTGAAAAGCAACAGATTCCTTGCGTGTGCCTGTTGCCTCAACTGACAGGCAAACAGCAGGTCACGGCAGTAACAGATGAGCAACGATGCACCTGTCTTTGCTTGCCAGGCATCGGAGAGCGAGCAGCATTCAATGGCCAGAGAAGGGTGTTTGGAGAGGCGGAAGAGCACCCGCTCACGCTCGAATGCATTGCGATAAAGGAGCAATGTTGTGTGTTTCATCACCAAAGAAGAATCATGCTCCGCCGTATTGCTTCAGCATTGAGGTGAGCAAGGTATCAAAGGCATCACTGAACGCCTTGATCTGCTTGCCGTTCATCGGCTCGTGTTTCTCGGCAAAGATTCCCATCTCCCGGAATTCGGTCATGGCATTGCGCAAACTCAGCCGCTGGGCCATGTTCTCACCCGTCAGGGTCTTGCCACGGTCATCGAGCACCACCATCCCCTTCTCAACCAATCGACTGGCAAGGGGGACGTCGTGGGTGATGGCAAAACAGGGCAGCTGGCTGTGTTCAACAATCCAGTCATCGGCGCTGTCCATCCCCGCTTCCACCACCACCATGGTGATGGGGCTCTTGATCGAGCGAAGCTCATCCTCGCCCAAACCCTGCTCTTTCCTTGCCTCATTTCGCAGCTCAGCTGTATGGGCCTGATAGGCTGCCTGGACATCCTTGAGCACGCGATCGGCAACAAAGAAGGCGGGAATGCCGTGGCGCATGACCGCCTTGAGCACAATCTGACGGAGGTTCTTGGGACAGGAATCGGCATCAACGTAAAGTTTGAACATGTCTCAGCCTACCCTGAAATGCACCTCTTTGTCACCCAAAAAACTGTGGACCTTCACCACAGCCTCACCCCCTTTTCCAATGCTGCGGACATAGATCACTGAGCACCCACCCTTGGTGGTCTCCATCTCGGGACTGGCAAGCCCAAGCTGCCCTACCACCTCAACATGGTAGGCGATACAGGCGTACGGCAACAAACGCTGTTCACCTTCACGCTCTATACGCACCTTGATTGCTGCCATATCGTACGTAGGTCCTG
>JAAYQY010000099.1 GCA_012519125.1 Spirochaetales bacterium | reverse complement strand
CACGCGATATGAAGGCGCCGCTCGCAGCGCCGAGTTCCTCCAAGGGCCGCTGGATACCATCATAAATGGTTCCTATGAGCCCAGGGGCAAGCTGGACACTCAAGCTCATTCCGCTTCCATAGACATTGTCTCCCGGGCAGATTCCGGTGGCATCCTCATAGACTTGCACAGTAGCCAACCCATCGTAGAGCTTGACTACCTCACCTACCAGTTGCTGTTCACCGATACGGACCATCTCTATCATCATTGCATCACTGATGTCCTTGACAATGAGAATCGGTCCATTCACTCGTTTGACGTGTCCGATTATTCTCTCTTTCATGTACGTTCCTGAATCATTGACCTGACTACGCGGTCGAATCGCCGTAGGCGTATTTCGACCTGATTGTTGAAGGAGATGGTGTCATCCAAAGAGGACACCACCACCCCGATGCTGCGAATCGCCTTCTTCTCCAGATGGAGCGTGATATCGCTTCCGGTAGCCTTTTTTACCAGAACCCTTGCCTGCTCAAGATGAGCTTCAGTTACGGGGCATTGAGCACTGAAAGCTACCTTGGCTTCCTTGAGATCCAGGCCTATGGCAGCTTCGGCAATCCACGTGCTCAGATGCTTGCTCACTGTTTTTGCATCCAAAGATGCAAGCACGCGGTTCATGACTTGCTGGTAACTCTCATCGATCTGGCGAAGATTTGCCTTGCGCTTGGCACTTGCCATGTTCGCTTGCAGGCGGAACCTGATCTGTTTCAGCTTATCCTCGGTTGCCCGTTTCTCTGTCTCGATCTCCCGCTCCGAACGAAGGCGAGCGTCCTCAAGCAGACTTCTCGCCGTCACCTCAGCATCCTCAAGGATTTTTGTAGCTTTCTTATCTGCTTCTTCGAGAATGCCGCTCAAGAGTCGGCTGTCAGTTGTTTCCATTCAAACCATTCCTACAGCGATACCCCGATGGCCTGGTTGACCAAGGTACGCAAATCGGTACGACCCTCCTTCGAATTCGGGGAGGGTATCTCAACGACAAGGGGAAAGGATTCGGAAAACAGATACCGATCTACAGTTCCTCGAATCAGGGACGCAACCGTATCTGTTATGATGATGATCCCATTCTCAGGATCCTCCAAAGCCTTATCCCACGCACGTTTTGCCTGTTCGGCATTTGTCGCCTGCATGCCGAAGACACCGACCAGGGAAAACCCAAGGACGGTATCCTCGTCACCGATGACAAAGTATTTCATGCTCAGACCTTGCCCAGAATCATCAGGCTGGTGATGAATCCGAAGACGACCAGACCTTCCGCAAGAGCGATGAAAATCAAGGCCTGGCTGGCAATCTCAGGCCTCTCGCTGATGGCTCCCATCGCCGCACTTCCCACTTTGCCGATGGCCATGCCTGCAGCAAGAGCTCCAACCGCAAATGCAAGGGCTGCACTGAAGCAGACCAACGCAAGGTTGTAGTCGTTCCTCTGGGCAGCTTCTGTTGTTGCTGCAAAGGCGCCGGGGGCGAAGATGAACGCAGATGCAAGCAACATAAGCGCCGTTGCAATAAAGGTCATCGATACTTTTTTTCTGAATGCGATGTTGGTCATACTGTGACCCTCCTCAAAAGAATGCACTATCTCTTCTCAGAACGGGTGTTGGAGAGCCCCACCGGCTCATACGCCACACCCTTTCCGGTGAAATATCGTGAAAAGAACTCGTAGTAGTTCAGACGAAGCGACTGGATGCCTGCACTCAGGCCTTCCAGAACAATAACCAAGACGTTGCCAAGAATGAATATTGCCACTCCCCCAAAGCCATCCATCATGGATGAAAGCTGCTTGAAAGATTCCATCAACGAAGCATGTGCTATTCCCAAACCAGCCACACGCATGAACGAGAGTGTATTGGAAAGGTAGCCGGTAAAAATCTCCAGGACATCCACCAGAAACTCCATGACGGAATCGAGGATGACATGGCTGATCTCATGCCGCTCTCCACCCTTGCGCACAGAAAGGAAATAGGAGATGAAACCACGGGCAAAAAGCAGGAAAAGTGAGACGGTCACCACCGGAGCCACCCAAGATTGGGAGGGGAAGGTTCGATATCCACTTCTCACAAACCCAAAGCCCATGAAGAGTCCAATACCGAAGAGCAGTCCCCCAAGCAATCCGTTCTTATCCAAGAACAGGGTAAGGTAGGCTTTCTTGCGGATCAGGTTGACCCAGTTGAGGACCAACCCAGTATAGATGATGATGATTCCGAAGCGGATGGTGATGCCCAGAATCCCATACACATCATTGACCAGAGATCCTTGGCTATGCCCTGCTACCGCAGCTTCGTAATTGAACCAGAGAGCGGGAAGCAAGGGCAAACCAAAGTAGGATCCGAACAGCGCACCGAAGACCATGGAAGAGAGCCCAAGATAGACCAAAAGGCTGGTCACGTTGCGACTGAGCATCCCGTCCGGTTTGAGTGGGTGTGTCTTGTAGCTGTGCGAACCCATGAGGCCAACGAGCAATAGTACCAGACCTTGTCCAACATCAGCAAACATCAGGCCAAACATGGAAAGATAGGCAACCATTACGAATATCGTCGGATTCACCGTCCCGTATTCGGGGGTGCTGTAGTTGTTCACAATCTTTTGGAATGGTGCGAGGGCCTTCGGGCTTGTCATGGCCACCGGCACTTGCTCCCGAGGCATGGAGGAAGCTTCGGTCCACTCGATGACACACTGTCCTTCACTGGCCTCCTTTATGGCTTTTTCGACCAGCATAGCTTGGTCAGTAGGGACCCAACCGGAGAACAAGGTGGTATTGCGGGTATAGGCAAAGTAGGACTTGATCTGATCGCAAAGCTCATTGAGCCTGAGATTCGACCAGATGGCGTACAGTTGGACTTGGTGGGAAGCTACCACAGCGTCAACTTCCTGTTCTATGGCACCTCTTTTTTTCAGAGCCTTGGAATGCTCCTCATCAAGACGGGTCTTGATCAGGAGCAAGGCCTGCCGTTGGAGCTCCACATCACTGGATTCAACCCACCCAAACTTCTCAAGCAAAGGGTCAACCTGCGAAACGTCACGACGCAGGGTCAGGCTGATGAACTTCTCTGTGCCGGCAACCGGCTCCATCAGCCCGCCGAAGCCAGAGATTTTCAGCATCAGATCCTCGGCCTTCCCATGGGTAAGTTCACCAAGGCGAAGGTCCAGATACTCCCCTTTGTCTTCCAGGATGTAGCGTCTGAGCTCTTCAAGGCTCATCAGCTGTTGGTTGCTGTCCTTCTGTTTCTCTTTCAATGAGAGCAAACTGGCACTCAGCGCGTCAATCTGCTGCTTGTACTGCTCAAGCTGTGGCGTTTCCACTCTCTTCACATCCAACGTATCGGCAGCTGGAATGGTGATGTGTCCTTGTTTGAGCAAAGCTTCAACACGATGACGCATGTCTTCCAAAGCTGAGCGGCTGATAGTGCTCGGTCGGCTGGAGAGCCGCTCCATCTGTTGGGGGTCGAGTTTGTTGATATGGACAAAATCCAGCACGCCCAGGGCGAGCAGTGCCCTCACCACAGCATCACTGGTCTGCTCAAGGACCACCGCTGTGAGCAATTTCATCGGTCTCGTAAACAAATTCATCCTATAACCCCCCTGATGTATGCTTCATCGTACCCATAGTATTTACCGTTGAGAATGGCCTTGATCATCGAGCTCTCCTCTTTGTTGAGGAAGAAATATGACAAAGCAAGGGCGATGGTAAATGGATCGGAACTCAACATCTTACGGTACAAAGCATGCCGTCTTTTCTCAAGATAGTCCTCAATCTTCAGATTCTCCAGAACGCTGGTTTCCTCACTATGAATACTGCCCCTCTGGACAAATGGACTGTCCTGCTCCAAACCACCTGCAAAGCGATTGATTAATGCAACCGGATCGCGATCATCAACCGGAGCCTGGATGTAGCGTTCGGTCTCCTTGCTCTCAGCAACCTTGCCCCAGGGAAGCAGCAACGTACGCAGTGCACTCCCTTCCATCCGATGGTACCAGCCATAACGTGCCAAAGTCAGAAGGTTCTTCAGATCGACCTCCACGGCAAAGATGGCTGAGGCGACTTCACGATCCTGCCTGCTGAGTGTCTGGATGCCTGAGAGCATGTGCTCATACCAAAATCCATCGAGTTTGCTTTCCAAGGAAAACAAGCCGTCTTTTTGGAGATCCTGTTCGGTATACTCCTTCAAGATACCTTCGTAGGGGCTCTGGCCTAGTGCCTTGAGCAGTGTTTCCCACCCTGTTGCATTAACCATGGCGGTCCAATCTATGGGATGGAGAATGGTCTGCTTGTACAAGTAGCCGCTGCGATAGCGGATCGGCCTTCCCCGAATGATGCTGCTGTACCAGAGCCGAATGGAGTTTTTCAGGTTATCCACCTCAATTTTCCCCAAGAGATGGTTTACAAAGGTAGCACTTTTTCCTTCCAGATACGATGCAACCTCGCGATACATGGCAATTTCCATCTCCAGCAGCACATACTCCATCTGCTGCAGATCTCCGGTTTGGTCATAGGCTTCGGCCAACGCGTGGTAGGGGCTGTCACGCAGGACACTCACCGCTTCCACCAAGGATGCGGCCTTCAGAAGGTCCTCGATGATACGGCTTTGACGCATCAGACCAATCTTTGCACGAAGCTTGGCATTGATGAATCCGTATACAGAAACAGGATCTTTACTCATTGAGCATCTACAAATGAATCCAGATCGGTAGCACACACCCTCTCTACAATTGTTTGGGAGATCCGATCCAATTCAGCTTCTGTCAAGCTTGAAGAGATATGCAAACTTGCCTCAAACTCCTGAAGTTCAGCTTCAGCATCAGCTTCCGCTTGGAGAATTTGGGCATGACTCTGTTCTCGCTCTGCTTTCAATGCTGAGCGGATATATGCATTCGCTTTGGTCTGGGCGTCGGAGATAGCATCTCTGGCTGTACGTTCGGCGTCTCTTACGATCTTTTGCGCTCTATCCTCAACTGATAATACTTCGTTGATTATATCGCTACGCACGGTATTACTTCCTTGTGTGGTTTCGCGTACTCGCGATTCTATACTCTACCTTTTGCCATAGAGTGTCAAGCAAGGTTCTAGGGTGCTGCCGTGAATACCTGAGTCGCCGTAGCATCTTCTTGCTCTCCGACCATAGCATCAAACGCTTGTTCGTCAAAAGCAAAGTCATCCTGGCTCACAAACCCATCACCAAATACCTCAAAATTGAAATCACTCTCGTCAAAGGGTGGGAAGATAATGTTCCAGAACGTCTCCTCATCGATACGCTCAATAATTTCAAGACTCACTTCGGCATCATATCCTGTTGCAAGGGAAGTACTGAAGACATCTTCTTCCTCTTCTACCTCCAAACCAGTCAACGCATCCTGTACGACAATACGCTGCTCGAACGCTGGGTCCGCAACCCAGAACTCCTCCAGAAGCAGAACACGATCAAGACCAACCGTATCCGGATCAAAATCAGGTATGGTAAACCGTACGGCATACCAAAGGTCCTCGACTTTCAGGTCGAAGAGATAGGTGCCGCTCTTCACTTCGCTGAGGATGAACCTCCCTTCCTGATCGGTGAAGAGATAGAGCGCATCGTCACGGAGGAGTTCCTCCCCGCTCTCCGTCTTCTGGACACGATACACCGGGGAGGAGTACTGGATGTACGGGCTTCCATCAACCATCAACAATACGGCACTTACCGTAAAGGAAGGTTCGACATCCAGACGGGCAACGAAGGATTGACGGCTTCTGGGTGTCATCTCGTACACAAAAGAAGCACCGGTTGAATACTCTGTTGCCCCACTACTGAAGACAACCACACTGTTCTTGGTATTCAACGAGATGCTGTTGTATAGTGCGCTGCCCAAAGGCCTGGGAAGATATGAGGGAGCACTGTCCAGACTTCTGGCAACGGAGACTTGGCTCTTCTTCAGCTCTCCGGTAGGCTTGACCAGAAGGAAGGATTCATTGACCGATTTCCCGATGCCAAAAGCTCCATCAGCATAGGCAAAGGAAGTGTTTGCCGTAAAGGTGGTTGACATGTTCTGATATGAATTGGTGACCTGTTGGCGAACGGAGAAGGAAGAGAGCTTCCCGCTGTGCGACCAGGATGCATTCAAGGCGTGGTTCTTTGGATCATCATACTTGAATGAGCTGAGAGCAAAACTGACGTTGTCATTGGTGGAAGGCTTCCAGTTCACCCCCAGCGAACTGGTTGCCGTGCCGTCAAAGAAGGGAGATCCACTTTGCAAACTGGTGGAGGTGTTTGCACTCAAGCGTGGGCTGAAGGAGTAGCTGCCGCTGATCTGGGCTGATATGGTCGGTTTGAGATAGGTGGCAGCAGCTGCATTTGCGGTGATGGATCCGCTGATCGAAAGGCCTCTGAATGGGGAAAATCCGCTGGCAAATGAGAGACTCCAGCTGGGATTACTCGCCACCGTATTGAAAATGGTGTTTGCTGACACTGTATAGCGGATCTTTTCCGTGAACTTTCCTGAATAGGAAAGGTTGGCTGTGGTGACCGAGGAGTATGGATCTGTGGAGGCACGGGCAGGAACAGAGTGGCTGAGGGTGGTGCTTATCGTTCCAAAATCACTATCAGGTCTTCCACTGAGGCGATGACTGAGGCTGCCGGAGAACGAGGGGGTGATCTTGCTCTCCTCCATACCCAGGGTAAGCTGCAGCTGGGAAGTCCCAAGCAGGGTGGCAAGCACTCCGTTGAGCGTCCCACTGAAATATCCCGGAGAGAGGGCAAGCTCACTGGTAAAGGTGAAGGTGTCAGTCAAACCGGTCTGCTGATAGTAGGTTGCAGTGAACTTATCCGGATAGTAGGAGAGATACTGGTTGTTGAGCCACGGTATGTTGATCGCAGCCGAAGCAACAGAAGACTTCACTCTGGGAACGCTGAACCCAAAGCCGTACAAGCTGTCCCCCTTACCCAGGAGACGGTAGTCATATCCCATGTCGACATAGTCAACCTGAATATCATCAGGACGAGCATCAGGAATGATGGTGATCTTCACCTGGTTTGCCCCTTGGGTGAAGATAAAATCCCTCAAGCGATAGGTTCCGGCTTGAAATTTGCGGTCAAACACCTTCTCCCCATTCATCTCAATTTGGACAGTGGAGGGTTCCACCAGTATGATACGATACTCAAACTGGTTTCCCTTTGCAGATCCTGTGCCATAGGCATAGTTCTTTTCAAACGTGAACCCGACATTCGTGGAAGTACCGATGGTATTGTTGAGGTTGGTTCCCACATGACCGAAACTCAGGCGGTGGTTCGACTCAACAAAGTCGTAAAACCCACTCCAAGACCCTGGGGTAAAAATCGGGTCGCGGGAAGAAAGGGAGAAGTAGAAGTTCAGACCGATGCCAAACAGCGAAGCACGGTTGGAAACCGAAAGGGAGAGCAATTTGTTGGTGATACCTGAAAAATCAGAGGGATAGTCCAACAAGGCATAGAGGCTGAGCGAACTTGCCAAGGCAAATTTGGCCGGTTTGAGCACAATCGCTCCAGAGAGGCCATATTGCTCACGGCGGTTGATGGTGGACGAGGAGATGCTGATGGTACGCTCGGGCATATCAGCTATGCTGAAGGTAAGGTGAATGGAGAACTCAATAGCGTCATAATACGCCTCCACTCCCCGCTCGTTGAGCTGCTCTATCGAGAGAGAAGGAAGACCATCACCGAATATCCTGCTCTTCGCAGCCTCAGTCAGATAGGGATTGACATACAAGGCCAACTCACCTGTATTCACCAACCGGCTCTCTCCAAGGAACTCTACCTCAATATCCCCCACTACCTCATCGTTCACAAAGAGCTTCAGGTAGTAAAAACCATCCTCGAAAGCAATATTCTGATCCTGCCCAACCACAAAGAAGTCCGCCCAGAAATCATCATCCGGCTCTTCTGCCGTAACAGCAGGATAGAAGAGATCATACTCTTCTTCTGTCAGAACAAGCGGCTCAAAGATATAAGGGGGCTCCGGAATGTAAGCTCTGCTCACCGGTTCCCCAGCAAACTTGGGAGCCTTGGGTACACGTGGTGCTACAGGTTCAGCAACGTGCCGAACTGGTGTTGGAATCCTCGGCAGAGAGATGAGATGGACTGGAGGTGGAAGCGGTTTGGGTTGGACCACTTGTCGCTCGATCGTGGGTAGTGCGGCAAATGAAGGAGGAGATGGGATCTGTACGATGGGAAGAGGACGCTCTTGCGTGGGTTCAGGACGTTCTTCCGGCTCCTGCGCAAGAGGGGGTACCTGGGTGAGCTGTATCTGCGGGGGTGATTGCGTGGGTGCTGGTCTTGAAAAACAAGTATAGAGGAAGGCAGAAAGAAAGAGAGTGGTGAGCACAAGCAAAAACACCAGGATCACTGCGTGTGCCAAACCTCTCTTTTTCATGAAAAAGCCCTTTCCTCGGGGAGCAGGAGAAACCTCCCCCTACTTCGTGTACTTGATGGTGGCTTGATAGGTAACCCCAGAATCTCTTGAGAGACCTTCTGGCCAGGGAACCTGCTTGGTGACTGTCTTTTTTGCCAAAATATTCATGCCATCGATGCCGACAAGCGATTCAGGACCTTGCAATACTACCGTATTGCCTTTGCTATCCTTCACTTCCACCACTGCAGAAATCAGAAGCTGGTGAACCGTTCCAAGATTCGCCAAGGTAAGAGAGAGAGCAGGACTTCCGTCTTCCATGCTCGAAGCAGCCACCGACCTGACCGCCACATTCTCGACAACACGAGAAGGCATCACATACAAGCTGGTTGTATAGATATAGAGGAAGTTGAACATCCCCTTGTCGGTGCTTGCTTTGCCTTGTGAATACGGAATTTGCTCAGCTTTGAGTCTGAACGAGAGTTCGTTGGTTACAGTCCTAGGCCCACGATACTGCACACGTACCACCCAACTGCTCTGTGGCGGAACAACCAACTTGTTGGGAACAATGGAAAAATATGCATCAGCTGGGGAATTGACTTCATTACCCTGTGCATCCTGATCACGGATAAGCGCAGAAATACTGATGGCAATCGAGTCATTGCTGTCATTTACTATCGTATAGGTCTTGGTACTTTCCGCACCTGATGGCTGGAAGGATTGTTCCAATGGGGAAAATTGATACGCAGCGAGCGAGGAAACTGCAAACAAGGTGACCATGATGGTCAGCACCATTTTCCTCATAGATCCAGACAAGCATCGGTTCATAAGCAACTCTCTTTCACGGACAGTGTTTGTGACAGTGTACGTCATCGATTAGGATTCATCAAGACTGCAATCTTAAGACAAAACGGAGAATCAGCGGCTCTGGGCCATGCGTTTCAACGTTGCATCAAACGTTCCCTTCAACAGCGGAATGAATTTGTGCACAATTTCATCACAGTTGCCCGGCAGCCCTTCCTGAACCCAATCCAGCATGGTCCCTACAAAAGCATGCTTGTAGAACCCGATGAGGAACTCCAGGTCGTCACTGCCCGCACCAAAATCCCTTGCACGGTCATGCAGTGTGGAATGGAGCAATTTTGCCAACTCCCTGCAAAGATAGCGGTCGAGCAACTCCCGTCCGAGGCTATGGTAAATGTTGATCACCATATCCCGGTTATCCAAGAGGTAAGAACAGAGGTTGCTGACTGCCGTCTGGCCATCATCGCTTACGGTAATGTCAGGATACTTACGGGAAAACTCCTGTCCCTCGTTGATGAACATCCAATCCAGCAAGTCATAGATATCGCGGAAGTGATAGTAAAAGGTCTGACGGTTGACGCCACAACGTGCAACAATCTCCTTGACTGTAATCTTATCCAAAGTCCGATCAGCCATCAGCTGTTTCAATGATTGGGCAAGTGCCAACTTCGTCATCTGTGCCATGGGTATCCCTCACCTAGCTTCCCTGTACGATGGGTACAGGGGTAATATACTCATTGGAGTATACATCTTATTAAAAATTAGTACTAATTCTACTTGAAAAATCTTTCTTTGCCTACCACCAAGTCGTTTATTGACACAAGTAGGCTTCTATGCTAAGGTTCCTTCCTGTCGGGCAACCGACACTTTTTCGGGCTGTAGCGCAGGGGTTTAGCGTACATGTCTGGGGGACATGGGGTCGGCGGTTCAAATCCGCCCAGCCCGATTTTGAGGGAGCTGTTTCATACGCAGCTCCCTTTTTCTTTGTCGTTTCAGCAAAAATGTATTACAATCTTCTGATAATCAAAGGCAAATTACTTTTATTCAGCAATCTTGAGGCGTAAGATACGAGCTGGAGCAGCAAGAGAGATGAAACGCAGCATACGGATCCTTATGATAGTCCTTTGTACACTGATCCTGCTTGGTGTAGGCATTTCCCTTGCGTTCAGGCAGGTGGAATCGAACCTGTTGAACCTGATTGCTCTTCCCGTCCTGCAAGCGATGCCACTTTCCTTGGCAGACGGAACCTACGAAGGATCGTACTCGACGTTTCCCATAAAGGTTCGGGTACAGGTACACGTGCTTGATCAGCGAATCCAGGTCATTTCGCTTTTGGAACACCGGAATGGGCAAGGCGAAGCCGCTGAAGCCATCCTGAAAACCATAGTAGCAAACCAGAGTCTCGCAATCGATACCGTCAGTGGTGCAACCTACAGCAGCATCGTCATCCTGAAAGCCGTGGAACAGGCACTGGCGAAGGCAGAAAGGCTATGAAAATTCTCGGTTGGATTGTTATTGCATCCCATCTCCTGCTCAGCATCGGGGCCCTGGCGGCAGGGTATGCCTGCATGCAAGAACCCATGGGGCCGATAGGTGCTCCGATTACGCTTCTGGAAGGCTCACCCTTCCTCTCCTTCTTTCTTCCCGGTCTCTTCCTCTTTACGGTTATCGGCCTCGGCAACCTGGTGAGTGCCTTCTTGCTTGCAAAGTTTTCCCTGCTTGGGAAACTGTGCAGTATGGGGATGGGTTTCATCATGATGTTGTGGATCATCATCCAGTGCTCCATCATCAAGGACATTGTGGCACTTCATGTAATAACCTTCGCACTCGGCCTGTTGCAGCTCTTTTACTCTCTTATCCTGCTGATCAGAAATGGAGATCTGCGATACTTGCTCTCTGAGCTCTGATTTCTGCTTGCCTGCACAGCATTGGGTTTGGTATAGTGAGCGCATGAAAGTAACCAAGTCAACCATACTCGTGTTCTTTTTGGCAATTGTGCTCATTGTCTTCGGTGTTGTCGCGTTCGCCCCTGCTTCCTTCTCTGCCTTGCAACAGGTGAGCCTCATCACCGCCCTTACAGCACTCCTCTCCTTCCTTTTTTCTCTCGTTACCCACGATTACTCGTGGACAGACAGACTCTGGAGCACGCTGCCCGTAGCGTACGCCTGGATATATGCTCAGGCTGCATCCTTTCATGCAGGTGCCCTTGTCGCTGCTCTGCTCATCACACTTTGGGGAGCACGCCTTACCTACAACTTTGCACGCAGAGGCGGGTACACCGGCGAGGAGGATTACCGCTGGAGCATTCTCAACAAACGGATAGGAAATCCGTTCGGTTGGATCATCTTCAATTTGCTCTTCATCGCAAGTTACCAGCAATTCCTTTTCATTGCCTTCACCAGCCCACTCTCTTTGCTTTCTGTTCGTAGTCCACAGGCGTTCACCCCAGTGGGCTTTCTCGCAATCGTGCTCTTCTTCCTCTGTCTCGGCATCGAGACGCTTGCCGACCAGCAGCAGTACACCTTCCAGCAAGCCAAGTACCACCTCCTCAAGCGGGATGACCGGCATAGTGAAGAGTATGAGAGAGGTTTCAGAACCACTGGGCTGTTCAAGCTCAGCAGACATCCGAACTACTTTGGGGAACTTGGTGTTTGGTGGTCCATCTATCTCTTCTGCGTCTCGTTCCACACTTCTTTGTTCCATTTCACCATCGCAGGCCCCATCCTCTTGACCCTTCTGTTCATCGGCTCGACCATCTTCACAGAAAGCATCACCTCCTCCAAATATCCTGAATATGCAGCATACAAAAAGCAAGTTCCCGCAATTCTCTTCAGATTCTGGTAATTGCATGGTAGGATGCAGATACAGGAGTTATCAGTGAACCGATACCTACTTCTTTGCATTGCCATCTCAGTCCTATTCATCACCTCCTGCACAAAACAGGAGAGTATCAAATCGAAAACCAATGAGGAACCTATGAGCGAACGCTTTGAATTTTTTCCTTTGGATATGAACCTTCGTACGCCTCTTAGCCCGGAAGAAGAGGAAATCATCATCCACAAAGGCACCGAATGGGCCTTCCGAGGGGCCTACACCGATTTGGAAGAAGAGGGAACCTACTACTGCAAGTGGTGTGACTCCCCCCTCTACAGTTCAACCAGCAAGTTCCATTCCGGCTGTGGCTGGCCCTCATTCGATGAGGAACTTCCCTTTGCCGTCACCCGACACCCCGATCCCGACGGGAGCAGGACTGAGATTGTCTGTTCAACCTGTGAAGGCCATCTTGGTCATGTATTTCTCGGCGAACGATTCACTGAGAAAGATACACGTCATTGCGTGAACTCGATCTCACTGGTCTTCCGTTCCGGTCCGCCGGTAGCACAGGCTGTGTTCGCCGGTGGCTGTTTCTGGGGTGTTGAATACCTGTTTGAGCAGAAGGAAGGTGTCTACTCTGCAGTAAGCGGCTACACAGGTGGAAAGACGGAAAACCCAAGCTACCAGGATGTACTGACGCACACAACCGGCCATTTGGAGGCTGTACGAATACTCTACAACCCACAAATCATCTCCTATGAGGAGCTGGCCAGATTCTTCTTTGAGATACATGATCCGACTCAGACCAACGGCCAAGGCCCAGATATCGGAAACCAGTATCTGAGTGCGGTGTTCTATCGCAGCAGGCATGAGTTTGATGTGGCAGTGAAGCTTGTCGGACTTCTCGAGGAGAAGGGGTTGAGCATTGCAACGACACTGCGTCCTGCATCTACCTTCTATGTTGCCGAGCAATATCACCAGGACTACTACCTGAAGTCAGGTGGTGTTCCCTACTGCCATGCCTATACCAAGCGGTTCTAGTCGGCAAGCACATCAGCGCTGATCTGACAGGAAGCAATTACATAGGAACCCTTGACCAAGGGCTTCTTGAGTTGCTCCTCAGCGAAAACCAGGTCCAAGTGCCCCATTTCAGTGGAGATGGTTGCAACCATGCATGAGGTGTTTTCAAACCCATGTTCCCGTTTT
>JAAYQY010000010.1 GCA_012519125.1 Spirochaetales bacterium | reverse complement strand
GACCAGCTCCTCACCGCTCTTGATCTTCTTGCCGATGTAGTTGGCGTAGAAGTACGCGATGACCAGGGATGGGATGGAGATGATCGTGCCGATGACAATGACCATGAACAGATTGTCACCGATTCCCAGTGTTCCTGCTGCCGCAATCGGTCCCGGGGTGGGAGGAATCAGGACATGGCTGGTATACAGACCGGCCGAAAGCGCAACCGTCATGGCAACCGAACTGAACTGGGTTTTCTTGCGAAGAGCCTTTCGGATTGGGTCGAGGATGACGAATCCGCTGTCACAGAAGACGGGAATGGAAACAACCCATCCCATGATTTCCATGGCGAGTTGGGGATGTTTTTTCCCCACCAGGCGGACGACCATTTCAGCAAGTTTGAGGGCGGCTCCGGTCTTCTCCAAAATGGTACCGATGAGTGCACCAAGGATGATGACAATACCGATGCTGCTGAATATTCCACTGAACCCCGAGCCGATGATGCCAGGGATGTCTTTCAGCGGAAGACCCACTACAAGGGCAAGCAGAAGAGAAATACCCATCAGTGCTAGGAACGGATGTACGTTCCACTTCGAAATGGCGACGATCATGACCGCAATGGCGACCACAAAGGTGATGATCAAGGCTACTCCAGACATGTCAAACCTCCTGTGATATTTTACCCTAGTATATCACAGGTTTTGGACAATTGTATGAAAATGTGTAATAATTATCGCCGCCAGAAGTGTTTGGAGAAAAGCGCGTAAACGGTGAACAACTCGAGTCGTCCTACCAGCATCAAGAAGGAGCAGACCCACTTCAGGTACGAGGGTAGGAAGGCGAAATTGCCGGTGGGCCCCACATCGGCGAACCCGATTCCGATGTTTCCCAAACAGAGGAAGGAGGCAGCAAAGCTGGTCATTACGTCAGCACCGCTTAAGGAGATGAGAACCGTTCCCACAACACCGGTGAGGATATATACCCCAAAGAAGGTGGAGATGGAGAGCAAGAGGTCGTCGCGCATTGAGGCGCTGCCGATCCGAACCTGAAACACCCCTCTGGGGTGGATGCGATGCTTTATTTGTGCACGGCCCATCTTGAAGAGGGCTACGATTCGGATGACCTTCACTCCACCACCTGCAGAGCCTGCAGAGCCACCTATGAAGAAGAGCAGAAAGAGCATCACCTGGGTGAACGCCGGCCACAGGACATAGTCTGCGGTGGCAAAACCGGTGGTGGTGAGAATGGAGGCAGTTTGGAACGCACTGTAGCGAAGCGATTGGGCAAAACTTCCATAGGTGTTGGAGACGGTGAGGTATAAAGCGGAGACGAGCGCCACAAACGCCCAGATGCCCAGATAGACGCGCAGCTCTCCATCCTTGAGCACCGAGGAGAGTTTTCCGCTGAGCGCTTTGAAGTAGAGGGCGAAGTTGGCTCCGCTGATCAACATGAAGATGGTGACAACCACATCAACATAGGCGCTGGAAAAGGTTCCGATTGATGCGTTCTTCACACAAAAGCCTGCAGCTGCCATGGTGGAAAAGGTCACTGTCACCGCATCATAGAGAGAAAGGCCCCCCAATAAGAGGAGAATGGTTTCCAATACGGAGAATCCAATGTAAATCGACCAGAGAATGAGAGCTGTGTTCTTGATTTTGGGGGTAAGCTTGTCTTTGGTCGGTCCCACGGACTCAGCTCCCACCAGCAGCGTTCCGCTCACCCCAAGAGCAGGAAGGAGGGCGACAAAGAGCACCACAATCCCCATTCCTCCGAGCCAGTTGGTTTGAGAGCGCCAGAAGAGGATGGACTTGGGTAGGCTCTCAATTTCTGGAAGCACCGTGGCTGATGTAGTGGTAAAGCCGCTCATAATTTCAAAATAGGCACTGCTATAGTTCACATAGGCGTTGCTCACCACCAGCGGGATGGCCGAAAACGCTGAGGCAATCACCCAAGTCAGCGTAACTACCAGGTAGCCGTCGCGGGCGAGGAGGACTTTGGATTCAGGCTTTCTTACAAGGATAAGGGCACTGCTGCAAAAGATTGCAATGGCAAGATAGGCAACCAAAAAGCCCCTGATTGCATCCACTTCCTGATAGTGGAAGGCGAGGGCTGTGGGGATGCCCATCAGCACGGAGAGAAAGAGAACGATGAATGCAAGCAGACGGAGGTCTAGTTTCCAGTTGAGCATGGCTGTCCTACCCAAAAAGTTTTTGGATCATATCCGAAGAATCCCGCAATACTGCCACCAGGACCGTATCGCCTTCACGCAGGGTCGAGAGTCCAGTAGGAATGGTGCATTCCCCGGAACTGCCGATGATACCAGCAATGATGGCCTTCTTGCGCATATTGATATCCTTCAGCTGCTTGTTGCACACCTCACACTCTTTATTGATGATGAACTCATAAATTTCCAGTTGGCCGTTGAAGAGCGAGTGGATGCTGGATACGTTTGAACCTCTGAGATACCGCAAGAGAGATTCTACGGTGGTATCGGTTGTGGAAATGACCACATCGATGTCAAGGTAGGAAGCCATGCGCGAGTAGTTGTTGTTGTTCTTGATCAGTGCAATCGACCTCTGCACGCCGATTCTCTTGGCGTAACTTGCGGTGATGATGTTCAGCTCATCATTGTCGGTAAGGGCGACAAGAAGATCATAGGTGCCAAGCTGCTCCTCCTGCATGACCTCTTCGTCAGTGATATCCGCCTTGATCACCAAGATCTCTCGGAACCGTTCGGAGAAGGCTTTGCAGACCTCCTCGTCCTGGTCGACGACCGTTACCTTGGAACGCATGGCCGGGCTCATCCGGTTCAGCAGGGCACGGGTGATCCTGCTCGCTCCAACCAAAACCATGTTGTTTGGTCGTTTCTGCAGTTGGCCAACCGTTTTAAGGATGTCGGTGACCTCCTCCGAATCTGCAACGATGGAGAGGGTATCCTTTGCTTGGATGGTGGTGTTGCCCGAAGGTACGATCACCAAGCCGCGCCGGTTGATGGATGCGATGACAAACTCTGCATCAAGCTTGGAGCGCATCTCCATGACCGTAGACCCAACATACGGGCTGAACGGTTCTATATAGAAGTTGTAAAGCAAGAGCTTGGTGTTGGAGAAACCGAGCACATTGCCGTTTACCCCCTGCTCGATGATATTGTAGATGGATTTGGCTGTCTCGGCATTAGGGTTGACGATGAAGTCGATTCCCAGCAAACCTTCCTTCAGTCCATCAACCCCGGTGTAAATCAAGGAGCGGATGGCGGCAACTGTTTTTGTCTGGGGGTAGGTGGAACTTACCAAACCGCAGGAGACGAGATTGATCTCATCGCTGTTGGTGACGGCGATGAACGCTTCTGCGTCCTCAATGCCGGCTTCCATCAGCTTGGCGATGTCCGTGCCATTGCCCAGTACTCCCAGGCAGTCGAGCTTCGAAACTGCACTCTCCACCCGCTCATGGGTGTTGTCTATGATAACTACATCCTTACCGTCAACAATCAGTTGTTTAGCCAAGCCCAGACCACGTCTGCCAGCTCCCAGGATGATGATTTTCTTGCTGATACCAAGCTCCTTTATCCCTCTGCCCAACCTCAGGGTGTGGAAATACTGTATGCTACCCGTGATGATAGCAGAACCCTCGGAAAATCTGAAGACCCCGCAAACGACAGCTCCCAAACCAAGATATCTAGCATTATGACAACAAAATATGCATAGTCAATGTTTTTCTCTTATGTTGGTTGACAAGGTTTTCCATTTCTCCTATAGTTGGTAAGAAATTCGACGCAGGGTGGAGCAGTTGGCAGCTCGTCGGGCTCATAACCCGAAGGTCGTAGGTCCGAGTCCTACCCCTGCTAAACAGTTGGTCTGATGAATGGACTGTCGATTGCACAAAGGTGCACGGCAGGACGGTGATTCCTGATTCTACCAAGCTTTGGGCAACTTGTTGAGACGGCAATGGCCGTACGGCGGGTTGCCTTCCTTTTGTCCAAATTGTAGGCTCATGAGATTTTACTGTGGGATTTCTCCCACTGCTCATTAG
>JAAYQY010000098.1 GCA_012519125.1 Spirochaetales bacterium | reverse complement strand
GATTTCTACTTTGCCGGCTATCTTGGGGCTCTGTGGAGATTCAACTGACAGCTCGTTGGCTCGTATAGCTGAAAAATGGTGCCGTTCCTTCCGGGATGGCACCATTTTTCTTGCATTCTCTCTTTCCTGTCTTCTCTCAAGCGTTGCGGAACGGATGGAGCGGCCCTTGGAAGCGGTTCTGGATTCGTGTTTTCACCACAATGCCATCCTCGGTGTAGTCGATGCTCTCGACCTGCCCGAAACGGTGGATATGGGCCACCAGATCATGGCGTGAATTGGGAAGGACATAGACAGTGGTCGGACAGAGCTCATGAAGCGTCTCCCCCATCTGCTTGAGCAGATCTTCGATGCCTTCCCCTGTTTTGATGGATGTCTCAATCACTGGGTTGTACAGGGTTCTGAGCCGAGAGACGGAGAACCCGTCCTGGACCAGGTCCATCTTGTTTGCCAGTACGATGGCCGGCTTGTCCGTGCATCCCAGTTCCTCAAGCACTTCGATGGTGGTGGCATAGTTTGCCAGCATATCAGGATGTGAAGCATCACAGACGATAATCAGAAAGTCTGCATACTTTGCCTCTTCAAGAGTGCTCTTGAACGCATCCACCAGGGTGTGAGGAAGATCGCTTACAAAGCCAACGGTGTCCGAGAGCAGTATTTCCTCGCCGCCTGGGAGCTTCACCTGGCGGGTAGTGGGGTCGAGGGTGGCAAAAAGCTTGTCCTCAACGAGCACCCCTGCGTTGGTGAGGGCGTTGAGCAGGCTCGATTTCCCGCTGTTCGTGTAACCGACGATAGCCCCGGTGGGAATGCTTCCCTCAATGCGGGCACTACGTTGGATGCTGCGTTGTTGGACCACCTTTTCCAGCTGGGCTTTGAGCGCAACGATGCGGTCCTGGACTTGGCGTCTGTCAAGCTCAAGTTGCTTCTCGCCTTCACCTCTGGTGCCCTTGACGCCACCCTGCTGCCGACCCAGGCTCGTCCAGCGACGGGTGAGTCGGGGCAGGGAGTACTCGAGGCGGGCAAGCTCAACCTGAAGCACTGCTTCCTTGGTTGCGGCACGGTCTGCAAAAATCTGCAGGATGACCTCATCGCGGTCGATGACCGTGATCTCCCAGATCTTCTCCAGGTTGCGTTGGACACGCGGATTGATCTGGCGATCGAAGATGACCAGATTGACGCCAAGCTCATCGATGAGAGCCTTGACCACCTCCACCTTGCCGCTGCCGATCAGGGTTGCGCTGTTGGTTTGTCTGAGACTGATCTGCTCAACACGCAGGGTATCGCTGCCCATGGTGTCCACCAGAGCTTTGAGCTCTTCACCCCGTCGGTTGCTCTCTTGTGTGGATTCTTGTGGTTCGGTGAGGACCAAGAGCAGTGCCTGCTGTTTGGTTTCCTGAATTTCGTGTATGTGTTTGCCTTTGGAAATCGGCTGTTCTTCGCCGTTGTTGTTTTGGATACCCATTGGAGTTGACTATAGGCTCTGGTTATCATGCAAGTCAATATGTGCTACACTGCCGCTACGGTTCCACTGAGCCGAATATGAGGTATACCATGGGTTTAAATTGCGGCATTGTAGGTCTGCCAAACGTTGGCAAATCCACAATCTTTTCCGCCTTGACGGCAGCTCCTGCCGAAGTTGCGAACTATCCGTTCTGTACAATCGACCCCAATGTGGGCATCGTTTCCGTTCCTGATTCCCGTTTGGACAAGATTGTCTCCCTGATTCCTCCCCAGAAGGTGGTTCCGGCGACCTTTGAGTTTGTGGATATCGCAGGCTTGGTGGCTGGGGCATCCAAGGGAGAGGGGCTGGGCAACCGCTTCCTCGCTTCCATCCGAGAGGTGGGTGTCATCGCCCATGTGGTGCGCTGTTTTGACAATGGGGACATCATCCATGTGAACAACCGCATCGATCCTACCGGCGACATCGAGACGATCAACATTGAGCTTGCCCTTGCTGACCTGGATACGGTCACCAATCGCTGGGCAAAGCAAATGAAGCTCACCCGCCTGAGCAAGGAAGCGCAGAAGGAGAACGAGAAGGTTCTGCCCCTGCTCACCCGCCTCAAGGAGTGTCTGGAGGACGGCAAGCCCGCACGCAGTCTCGCCTTGGAGGAAGAGGAGCTTGCACAGGTCCATGACCTGCACCTGATCACCCTCAAACCTGTCATCTACGTGTGCAATGTCGATGAGGAAGGTATTGTTGAGGAGAACGACTATGTGAAGCAGGTACGCGCCATTGCCGAGGAAGAGCACTCCGATGTGGTGGTCATCTGTGGCAAGATTGAGTCTGAGATTGCTGTCTTGGAAACAGAAGAGGAGAAGCGGGAGTTCCTCGAGGCTGTCGGCCTGAAGGAGTCTGGTCTCAACCAGCTGATCCGCAGCGCCTACCATACCTTGGGAATGCGCACCTTCTTCACCGCAGGTTCCGATGAGGACCGTGCCTGGACCTTCCATGCGGGGTACAAGGCCCCTCAGGCAGCAGGAGTCATCCATACTGATTTTGAGAAGGGATTCATCAAGGCTGAAGTCTACAACTGTGAAGACCTTTTTCTCTACAAGAGTGAACAGAAGGTCAAAGAGGCCGGCAAACTCAGGATGGAAGGCAAGGAGTATGTGGTGCAGGATGGAGACATCATGCACTTCAGGTTCAACGTCTAGCAGACAAGGTCAGGCAGCAAGCAATTGCTGCCTTTTTTGGCTCATTGCCACTGCACGCTGAAGGTGATGGGCTCTGCAAGCAAGAGGAAGTCGATCAACGGGAAGCTGAACTCATAGACATTGCTGCTGATCTTCTTGCCGCCGGTGAAGGTGGTGATCGGACCAGGGGTTTCGATGCGCAAGGTGATGAAGGATTGCTCGATGGCAGGAGGGCCCTCTTCACCGAGCATGAAGCTGATCATCTCCAGATAATCCGCCTCGCTCAAGCCTTGGTTGTACACTGGACCGAAGGCTTCAAAATTCTCGTCTGCAAGGAAGGGGATGACCGGCACGAGCTGGTGGTAGTTGTCCATGGAGAGAAAAAACTTCAGGCTCTTTGCATCAACGGTGAGTAAGCTCTGGTTGGCACCTGCTCCCAGATCACTGACCAACTGCATCAGGTTGGTGAAGATGAACGTTCCTTCATACGCGTTGTTGTTGAGCTTGGTGAAGGCAACATCGCGTGTCGTATAGCTGTAGTTGAGTGCACGTTCAAAGTCATTGATGGCTTTGTCCATCAACGATTCGTCTCCCTCGGGTGGGATGAACTCACTGAAGTCCTCAAGCACCGCAAGGAAAAAATCTTCAACGGTAAAGCCAAAGGCAGAGGTATGAGAACTCGTTTTGCTGAACGAGAGACGTTCTGTAACTGTGCAACTGGTTGTAAAGAGAAGGGCGACAAGCACAAGAGCGACGCCCAAGCGATAAGGGTTTCTTCGATTCACCGGTTTCCTTCCTTCCTGCCTAACTGTACGTGATTTTTTCCTGCTTCTCAACAGGAAGTGCATGAAATTGTTCTACTTCAACGGAATAAAGAGCAATTGGCCATCCTCCTGAGCCTGGATGGCAAACTCCTGCTGCTCTTGTTCAGGATACGTTTTCACAAACTCCTCAAGGCTCAATCGATCCAAAAGGGAGAGCTCGTCCAAACTGTACAGCAGTCGGATTACTGGACTCTCTTGGTAGGTCTGGATGAAGGCAATACCCTGATGCAGCTCCATATAGGAGAGAAGAGCTGGTTCGTAGGCTTGTTTACCCAGTTTTTTCAACAGGCTCCGTACAAAGGCCTCCTGTACGGAGAAGATGTCGATCTCTTCCTGTTTCTGCCCACTTTTTTTCAAATAGAAGGAAAGATAGGAGTTGAAAAGGGTGAGAATCTGATGGCCTTTGAGCGCAAGGGCCTCACACAGTTTTCCCATCCACATTCCAGCTTGTCCTTGGGTGAAGAAGAGGTCAGCCGCTTCCTTTAATCTGATTGCCTTCAGGATATCCTCTTCGCAGAAGGTGGGAGAGCTCAGAATCGTATAGGGTGCATCCTTGAGATGCTTGATGCCAAACTCAGCTGCCTGATCCGCCACCAAGGTGCCAGGAAGCAAGGAGAGAGGGAATATGTCCAAGTTGCTGGGCTTGAGGGCCATGGCGTAGTCGAGACTTTTGGTGAATGCGTCAAAGCTGTCCAGGGGTAGGCCGATGATGAGATCAAGGCCAAAGGGGATGCCCCGATCGTTGAGCAGGGCCACTTTCTTGGCAAAGCTTTCTGGGACAAAACTCCGGTTTGCTTGCTTGAGCACGGCCGGGTCGCTGCTCTGCAGTCCTATCTGCAAAGAGCAATTGATGCGAGAAAAAGCATCGGCGAGCTGCTTGTCGAGCAGCTCAGCCCTGACTTCAAAGACAAAGTGGATCGATTGCGATTTGGCTTCTATGAGGGAGAGCAACTCCAGCGTCCGCTTCTTGTCCATATTGAAGGTAGGGTCGAGCACATAGATTTCACCTACCCCATGCGCTACGAGATAGTCCAACTCAGCTTCGAGACGTTCTGGGGGGAAATGCCTTACCGAGCGCTGTCCACGGGATTCAAAACAGAAGCTGCAGTGAAAGGGACAGCCACGGGTCATCTCCCACAGCACCGAGGCCCCTTCGGTAAGAAAAGGATCCGCCAGACCTTGCAGGATCGGAGAGGAGAGCTCACTGAGCTGGGGTGAGGGAGCAAAGGAGATGTGCTTCAGGTCGGAGACCAAGCCTCTGCCTTGTACTGTTTGGTGCTCCAACAATTGCTGGACAGCTTGGACAACAGCCTCTTCGCCCTCTCCAACCACCAGAAAGGAGAGGCTTTCCAGGTCGAAACTCTGCGGATTTGCAGTTGCCTCGGGCCCACCGGCGAACACCACGGATCCAGGATGCTCCTCTTTGAGAGCAGAGAGAAAGCTATCCATCCAAAGCCGATTCCAAAGGTAGACGGAGAGGCCGATCACTTCCCCTTTCTCTTGTGCTACCTGCCCGGCGGCCTGACGCGGATCATCGGCAAGCGTAAAGGGGTGATGGGTGCACGCGTGGCCTTTTGTAAGCAAAGAGCTTTGGATGCAGAGGGCCCCCAAGGGGTAACTGAGGTTTCCTTCTTCCAGGCAACAAGAGACGAGGTGTATGGTCATACGCAGATAGTAGCCTGCCGCTCTCTCTCTTGCAAGGAGGGTCGGTGCGTGTATAGTGTAAGGTATGAGATGGATTTTGGTTGTGATTCTGCTCCTCTTGTCCTCTTTGAATGCTACACCCCTCGCCCTCGAGGTGGTGGGTTTGCACCCCAACCAAATACAGCTTGCCTGGGAACCTGTAGAAGGTGCCCACTATTATGATGTGTACCTTGATGGCAAACCGATGGCGCGCGTGACCACTGCCTTTGCAGTGCTTGGTTCGAATGAGCAGAGTCTTGCCTCCCATACCGAGTATCAGGTGATTGTTGCAGCGAGGAAGCAAGGCAACATCGATCTGGCTGCAGGCCAGAAGAAGGTGATCACTTCCGGTTGGGAGGGACGATACCGATGGGAGAACACCACAGAAGAGGATAACAAGGGCAAGTGCAAAAGCCTTGAGTTCACCGTAGTCTACAGCGATGGTTCGTATGAGGTGTTTGCCCACTATGATGCGGTCTATCGGATTTTTCCCTTGGTTTCTGACCAGATGCTGGGAAAAGAGGTGAGTTGGGAGGGGGAGCAGGAGCACCAAAAGGCGTATCGGGCGAATGCCGAGGTGTTCAATACCACTTCTCATGTGCCGAAAAGTTGGAGTGTTACCAAGATGGAAAGGGATGCAAGCCGTTTTTCGGTTGAGGTCAAGACGCGGGTGGGCTCTCTTCGGTTCACTACCCGCTCGACCTACACCTTCGCCCTTTCCCCTAAAGGGGAAGAGCTGCTTCTCTTTGAGACAAAGGGTGATGGACTCGCCTCCTGGGGGCTCTTCTCAAGCCCGAACCCAGGGGAGAAGGGGGTCTTCCATTGTGTGTTTCTCGAACCATGAATGAGAAAAACCTTGAAGCAGTATACGTTGACAAAAGCTGAGAGCCCCAGTATATGTTGTAACTTAAGGCCTCGTGTCTTGAGGAGAACACTGCATGGATGATGCCAAAACCCTGATCATAGTTGAGTCGCCCACCAAAGCGAAGACCATTACGAAATTCCTGCCCAAGGAGTGCAAGGTGGTTGCCAGCAAGGGCCATATCCGTGACCTCCCGGAGGAACGTATGGCCATTGATGTGGAAAAGGACTTTGCCTGTGAGTATCAGGTGGTAAGCGGCAAGGAGAGTCTGATCAAGGAGCTGAAGAGCAGTCTCAAGGGTGCTTCCCGCCTGCTGTTGGCAACTGATGAGGACCGCGAGGGTGAAAGCATCTCGTGGCATTTGCTTGAAGTACTCAAGCCAAAGATTCCCTACCAGCGG
>JAAYQY010000097.1 GCA_012519125.1 Spirochaetales bacterium | reverse complement strand
GTCATCGTTGACCGTGTCCGCGAGAACGTGATGCTCAACAAGGATGTTTCCCTCTCGGCCCACATCAATCGAAGTGTGACCCAGTCGATGAGCAGAACCATCATGAGCGCCGTCACCACCTTGGTTGCGATTCTCCCCTTGGCAATCTTTGCCTCGGGTGATATCCAGCTCTTTGCGGTGAACATGGGCTTTGGTATTCTCTTTGGTACCTTCTCCTCCAACCTGCTTGCTCCGGCAATGCTCTATTGGATCAGCAAGGCCCAGAAGAAGGCCAATGTGGAAAAGGCGGTTCAGAAGACCGAGTAGGCTGAAAACACAGCTTATCTTCAAAGCGCTGCCGTGGGGTTATCTTGCGGTGGCGTTTTTGTCATACTGGGGAATTATGAAGATAGTACTGTCCAAGACAATGGGGTATTGCAATGGTGTCTCTCGGGCACTCGATTTGGCCGAGCAGGCCATTGGGGAAGCCAAGGAGAGGAAATTGCCCGTGTACTCATTGGGGAAACTCATCCATAACAGGCAGGTGTGCGAGCATTTTGCCAATGAGGGCCTCGAGGAGATAGCTCATCCTGATGGCCACGATACAGGTGTGGTCATTCTCAGGGCCCACGGGATTCCGGATCGCCTCCGCAACGAGTTTGTTGAGGCTGGCTTTTCCTTGGTGGATGCAACCTGCCCGGTGGTCAAGCGCAATCTTCGTCTTATCGCCCGATACAGCAAAACCCATTCCATTCTGGTAGTCGGACATAAGGGACACCCTGAGTCGGTAGCGATGCAGGGAGTGATGGTAGAAGGCGGTGTCTGTCCCACCACCCTGATTTGTGATGATAAGGATGTATCCAGCATTCCCAAAGAGAGCAAGTATGCAGTGTTTGTCCAGACCACCTTCGACCAACAGCTCTGGACGGAGATTCGCAGTGCTTTGGTGAAACAGACGCAAACAGGATCTGAAATACTCTTTGTCAATGAGATCTGCCCCAACTCAGTCAACCGTCGTGAAGCGGTGATCGAATTGGCAGAGCAGTGTGATGCGGTTGTGGTTATAGGAGGCAAGGAGAGTGCCAACACAAGGGCGCTCTATACACTGGTGCGGGAGATGGGCAAGATGGCCTGGCATATAGAGAATGCAACAGAGGTTACCCCACACATGCGTGAGTATGCTACACTGGGAGTGACGGCAGGTGCCTCCACCCCCTCATCTCTGATCGACGAGGTTGTACAGAGTCTGCAACAGGAGTAGTGCATGAACACAACGAACAAAGGGATTCCCATTCCCACCATCAAGCGTTTTCCATCGTACCTCAGATTGCTCAAGGGGTATCGGGAAGAGGGTATGCAGACTGTCTCGGCTACTGTGTTGGCTGAGGAGTTGGGGCTTAAGCCGATTCAGGTCCGCAAGGATATCTCTTGCACCGGCATTGAAGGAAAGCCCAAGGTAGGCTTTACCGTCATCAAGCTCATAGATGCAATCATTCATACCCTGGGTTGGGACAATGCCACCGATGCCATTCTCATCGGCGCCGGTCATCTTGGCTCGGCTCTTGCCCGGTATGAGGGCTTTGAGAGCTATGGGCTGAAAATCGTTGCGGCATTTGATATCGACCCAAGCAAGTGCGGATCGTTTTTGGGGGATGTGCCGGTCTTTCCGCTCGATCAGCTCAGCCGATACATCGAGGAGAATCACGTGAATATCGGTGTGCTTGCCGTTCCAGCCGTCCAGGCTCAGGAAGTAGCTGAGCTGTTGGTCTCCTGCGGTATCCTCGCCATATGGAACTTTGCACCGAAAGATTTGAAGCTGCCGGAGCGGGTTGTCGTCCAGCGAACCGACCTAGCGACCAGTTTTGCCGTGCTCTCTGCAAAGGTAAAACGAAAGATGAGCAAGGAAGAACTGCTTGGAGAAGAGGACGAGTGGTAAATCATTTTCAATGATTTGGTGAAAGATTCTCATATTATTAAAAATAATGTGAAGTCAGTAATAATAAAAAACGTTTTTGCTGAATAATATACCAATTAATAGGTGAGTGATATCAAATAAAATACCTTACTATGTAAATTTATTGACGTTTTCATCGTGTTCGCGATAGTATATGCGCACTATAAGAACACGAGGTTTTCAGCATGGAAAAATTGGTCGTCGAACTCTGTATGGGAAGCTCCTGCTTTGCCCGTGGCAATGCACAAACACTTGCCGCCTTGGAAACTTTTCTCAAGGAGGAGGGGCTTGGGGAGCGCGTTGAGTTGGTCGGTCATCTCTGCCTCGGTGCTTGTTCGAAAGGTCCCAATCTGAGAATCGGGGAGACAACGTATCATGGACTTGACACCGCGTGTGTCTTGGACCTGGTCAGTTCTGCACTGAAAGAGATGGGAGCAAGGGCATGATCCACCCCATCTATACCGAGCTCACCGAGTGTCGTGACTGCTACAAGTGTGTACGTGGTTGTCCGGTGAAGGCCATTCAGGTCAAGGATGGCTCGGCAGTGGTCGTCAAAGATCGCTGCATCTACTGCGGGCACTGTGTGGACATCTGCCCTTCCCATGCAAAGAAAATCCGAAATGATCTTGCACGGGTCCGTCAGTTTCTGACCAGCGGTCGGAAAATTTATTGCAGTCTTGCTCCCTCCGCCGCATCAGAGTTCCCCGATGGCATGGATGCCTTGGTTCTTGCCTTGCACCGGCTTGGCTTCAGCGGCGTCAGCGAAACAGCTTTGGGAGCTGCCTTGGTCAATGAGGCCATCGAAACCTATGCCAAGGAGCATGGGGGCGTTTGCAACGACATTTCCACTGCCTGTCCGACCGTGGTACAGACCATCAGAAAATACTACCCATCCCTGATCGAGCATCTGAGCAAGATACCCTCCCCGCTGCAGTGCCATAGTGCATACCTTCGTAAGCTGTACGGCCAGGAGATCGGCATTGTATTCATCGGGCCTTGCATTGCAAAGAAGGTTGAAGCGGACGAGACCCCCGGGTACCCCGATTTCTCCCTCACCTTTGAGGAACTTCGCACCTGGCTTGCTCTTGAACATCTTGATCTTGCTCTGCTCTCCGAACAGGTTGCCAGTGATGCAGAACCTGCCCCTTGCTTCGTGCCAGCCAGGGCAGGCAAGTCGACGCTCTATCCTGTGGAGGGTGGCATGATTGCCTCCCTTGCCTGGGGTTCTGATCCCTTCCAGACCAATGCGGTGGCCATCAGCGGTTCAAGTCAGGTTGTCAGCACCCTTTCGGGGATGCAGAGTGGTCAGGAGCACAATAACTTTCTGGAACTGCTCTTCTGTGAAGGTGGATGCATCAACGGCCCTGGAGCACAGAAAGGCCGTTCCTCAGCCTCCAAGAAGGCACTTGCCTCGCGCTATACCCGTAGTCGCATCGCAGGAAAAGGACCTACCTTCGCTGGTGATCACACGTTTGTCCGCCTTCTGCTGGAGAAGGGATACTCCCTCATCCAGCAACCTGGGAAGGCAGAGACCGACCTTCCGGTCTCCTCATTTGTTTCCAAG
>JAAYQY010000009.1 GCA_012519125.1 Spirochaetales bacterium | reverse complement strand
TCGGTGGCATCACTGATGATGACATGCTTCGCACCACGGTACTTGAGCAGGGCAAGGACGAGCAAGCCGATGGTACCGGCACCAATGATGATGATGTGCTCAGCTTCCTTCAGTTCCTCGTCGCTGATCTTGAAGACCGAGCGATAGGCAACGGCCAAGGGCTCGGTGAACGCCGCTTCATTGAAGGAGATACCGTCAAACGGAAGAAGATACTTCTCGTCGATGGCCACATACTCGCACATCGAGCCGTTGGCATCGAGCACACCCATGCAAATACCTTCAGGACAGAGGTTGACCATACCCTTCTTGCAAAGGTCACAGACCCCGCAATAAGGCTTGGGGAACACCACGACCTTCTCTCCGACTGCATAACGACCGCCTTTTGGAGCCTCTGCAATGATGCCGGAGAACTCGTTGCCCATGATCATGGGGGCAGTCCTGCGACCGGTCTTCCCCATATAGCCCTCGAAGTCAGAGCCGCAGATACCATTCGATTTAACCTGGATGAGGTACTGCCCAGCCTTGAGTTCCGGCTTGGGGATGTCCCTCAGTTCCATAACCTTGTCAGCAACATAATACAAAGCTTTCATTTCACTATCCTTCCTAATACGAGAAAAACCTAATAGATGTACCCGAGCAAGCGCGGCAGGAAGAGGATCACTTCAGGCACAAAGGTCATGATCATCAATGCCACAATCTCCATAAGCACGAACGGCAAGGTCGCCTTGGACAGACGTTCGAGACTGATCTTCGCAATCGGAGCCGCTACATACAGACAGGTTCCCACCGGTGGGGTGATCAGACCAAGGTTGAGGTTGACCAACATCACGATGGCGAAGTGCAGCGGCTGGATTCCCAAAGTAAGTGCGATGGGCAGGAAGATCGGGGCGAGAATCAATACGCTGGCACCCGGATCCATGATCATACCCATGAAGAGCAGGAAGAGGTTGAGCAACAAGAGGAACACATACTTGTTGCTGGTCAGGCCCAGCATGAAGTTGGCGATCAGGGAAGGGATGCGCTCGATTGCCAGGACCTGCCCGAAGAGGTTGGCCATGGCGATGACCAGCAAGGTGACCGTAGAGGCTACCGCTGAACTGACAAAACTATCAAATACATCCTTCAGGCTCATCGTCTTGAGCAGGAAGAGACCAGCAACAATCGCATAGATACAGGCGATGACCGCTGCTTCGGTCGGAGTGAACATGCCGCTGAAGATACCAACGACCAGGACGACCGGACACATCATGCCGATGATCGATTCCTTGAGGGTGTACAACACTTCCTTCATAGGAAGCTTGTTCGTTCTCCTGGGGTGATTGTACTTCTTTGCATACACATAGGAGAGAATCATCAATACCAGGGCCACCAACAGACCGGGCACATAACCGGCTGAGAAGAGGTCACCAACCGACTCACCGGTTGCCATGGAGTAGATGACCATGACAACACTGGGAGGGATGATGGGGCCAATGACAGAGGATGCAACCGTAACTGCAGCTGCGTACTCTGGAGTGTACCCTTCCTTCTCCATGGCAGGAATCAGGATCGAACCAAGAGCTGCAGTGTCAGCGACACCACTTCCGGTGATACCTGCAAAGAAGACACTCGCTACGATGTTGATCTGTGCCAGAGCACCGGGAATCCTGCCGACCAGAATATTGGAGAAGCTGATCAAGGCATCGGTGATCTTGGAACGGTTCATCAACTCGCCTGCGAGAATGAAGAACGGGATTGCCAGCAAGATGTAGTTATCAATACCACTGTACATCTTCTGGCCAATCATACTCAGGGGGATATTACCCAGAAACAGGAAATAGTAGAGGGAGGAAGCTCCCAGAACAAACGCGATGGGGATACCAATCACCATGGCGCCAATAAATACCACAAAAAGAATACCCATGGTTTACTCCCTTATACGCTGACAGTCTTGCCGGCAATTTCTTTGCTGGTAAGCAGATCACCAAGCCCCCAAGCAAGATGGAAAAACATCATGAAAAAGCTTGCAGGGATGAAAAGTTTCACATATTTCATCGAGAGAGCAATGATATCACCACGAATACGGGTTGCCTTGATGGCAGCCTCATAACTGTTGAGGAAGAAGTACACAACAGAGAACATCAGCGCAAGGTAGGCAATAACCCCGACAACCTTGCCAATTTTGGCAGGGAGGCTGTTTACGACAAGGTTGACTCCTGCGTGTTGCTTGTTGCGTAGTGCTGCGCTCGCACCGACATACGTGAGGCTTACCAAGCCCCAGCGGGCGAATTCCTCAGTCCAGGAGAAGCGCAGGCTGGTGAATCGGGCAACCACCCCAAGGGTGATGACCAGAAACACGCTGATAAGAATGATAGTTGCCATATAGGTGGCAATCTTACCGAGGACCCAACTGATCCTATCCAATACCTTAACCACAGTGTACCTCATTATTGGAAGACGACCGCCAATGAGCTCGGCGGCCGTCCAGTCTCAAAGTGCTTACCAGCCGAACTTGGCTTCAGACTTCTTCACTTCTGCAAGGAACTTGTCAACGATCTCATCGCCAACCTCGCCACGGAGCCAGTCATAGGTGGGTGCGGCGGCCTGCTTGAAGAGCTCGAGCTCCTCAGCATTCGGAACGTAGATTTCCATCGACTTTCTGATGGACTCGAAGTCCAGAACGCGGGAAGCAAGTCCCTCTGCAGCGCGGTCAGCGGTCTGTGCATGGTATGCAGCAACCGTGATGATGTGCTGGTAGTTCTCAGGCAAGCTATTCCAGAAATCGCTGTTGATCAACACGAAGTTCTCACTCCAGGTGTGTCCATCAAGGGTGATGTACTTCTGTACTTCGTTCCACTTGTTGGCAGCAATGTTCCAGATCGGGTTCTCCTGTCCATCAACAACACCGGTCTGTGCAGCGGTGTAGATCTCACCGGAAGCGAGCGGGGTTGCGCTTGCGCCCATGGCTTCAACCATCTTGACGTAGATCGGGCTCTGCATAACGCGGAACTTGAGTCCCTTCATGTCTGCAGGAGTGCGGATCGGGCGTACGTTGTTGGTGAAGTGACGGGTTCCGTTCTGACCAACGGAGATCATCTTCAGGCCACTGATCTCTTCGAGTTCAGCAGTCATTTCCTTCCAGAGGTCGCTGGTGTCAAAGAAGTCCCAAGCGATCTCGTCACTCTTGAAGACGTAGGGAAGGAAGATGACCTGAGTCTCAGGCATCAAGGAAGAAATGGTTCCGGTAGTGGTGACCATCTCGATACCACCGCTCATTGCCATTTCCATGGTTGCCTTGGTATCACCGAGGGCGTTGCCGGGATAGAGCTCAACAGCAATCTTTCCGTTGGAGCTTGCTTCGACCATGCTCTTGAAGACAAGTGCATAGGCATGCTCAGGAAGGGGGAGCTTGGAGATATCGGGCCAGGTGGCGGCATCATAGTAAGCGAAGCGGATGGTGTAGTCAGGCTTCACCGTGCGGACTTCCTGTTTCACAGAAACAGCGGTGCTCTGTGCAGCGGCTGAAGCAGCAGGAGCAGCAGCGGCAGTAGCAGCAGGCAGGGTGCCAGCGGTGCTTGCAGCAGCGGTTGCCTTCTTCTCACAACCAAAGAACAGGAACGAGGCAGCAGCGACAAGCGCTAAAACGGCCAATGTTTTTTTCATAGCAGTACAATTCTCCTTTATGGATTATAACAATAAACTCATCATACAAGTGAAAAACCAATCTGTAAAGGAAAATTTTCATAATTTTGCCATAAAGTAGTTATTTCTTTATAACATATTATTTTGTACATATCCTAGCAAAATACAAATATTTATTTATCGATAGAAAAAGCTTGCATTGGGGAGAAACTACTTGTATCATAAGTAGGCAAAAGGAGAGAATCATCATGGAGAATATGGACGGTAAACCCCAGGCTTTGAGGACCCAAATCTTTCAGAAGCTGAAAAATAGGATTGAGGCAGGAACCTGGGAGATAGGGGATAAATTTCCTTCAGAGAACCAGCTCTGCCAAGAGTATGGTGTCAGCAGGGTCACCGTCCGTTCAGCCATCCAGCAGCTTGAGGCAGTAGGACTCATCAAGACTCACCAGGGCGGACGCACCCAAGTGGTCAGACACCGGGTCAAGGGATCGGTTGCCTCGCTCAATCCCCTGGCCGGGATCAATCTGCAGACAGACATCATCAAGGTGCTCGAGTATCGCTTGGTCGTAGAGAAAGGAACCATCGGGCTGGCAGTACAGCATATCACTGACGACGACTTGGCTGACCTTGAGGAGATCTTCAACATGATGCTCATCCATCACGATGATGTGAAGAAGTTCAGCCAAGCAGACTATCTCTTCCACCGCAAGATTGCAGAGTCCTCGAAGAACCCCATCCTCATCCAGGCCAACCATAGCATCGAGGAAGTGCTTGCAAACACCATGGACAACATCGTCACCCTCCTCGGTTGCGCCATCGGTATCCGCTATCACCGCCTGCTCCTCTCTTCCTTGAGGATGCGCGACAAAAATGCCTGCGAGCAACTCATGGAAGAGCACCTGCAGGCAACCATTGATGGAATCAAGAATTTTCTGGTGGTAAGTCAGGCAACCTTGGCTTAGGAAGTCTTATCCTTCTTCCTCCCCAAGATCAGGAGAAGAAGGAAGATGACCAGGATGACGGTGAAGATGCCCGCCATCCCCTGCCCCATCAGCGTCAAAGATTTCAGAAATGTCGTGTGCATGATCGCCTCCTACAACAAGCCTGGGACAAGCCCCAGGATGACGCCGCCTGCGATGACCGAGGCGATTTGTCCGGCAACGTTTGCCCCGACTGCATGCATCAAGAGGTGATTCTGAGGATCGGCCTGCTGGCCCATCCGTTGAATGACCCTCGCCGACATCGGAAAGGCCGATATTCCTGCCGCCCCTACCATCGGATTGACCTTCTGTTTCACAAAGAGGTTGAGAATCTTGGCAAACACCACTCCTGCTATCGTATCAAAGACAAACGCCGCAAGGCCGAGCGCCATGATCATGAGGGTTTGGATTGTCACAAACGAGTCAGCCTTCATCGTTGAGGCTATGGTAATACCCAACAGCAAGGTGATGAGGTTCACCAACACCGTCTGAGCCGCAGTGGAAAGGGTGTCGAGCACCGTGCACTCACGGATCAGGTTGCCGAACATCAGCATCCCTACCAAAGAGACCGATGCAGGGGCAATATAGCCTGCCACCACCGTGACAATGATCGGAAAAAGGATCTTGGAGCGCTTGGAGACCGAACGAGGATTGTACGGCATGCGGATCATCCGCTCTTTCTTGGTCGTCACCAGCTTGATGGCAAAGGGCTGGATGATCGGTACCAAGGCCATATACGAGTAGGCGGCAATGGCAATCGGTCCGATGTAGGTGCTGCCCAGCACCTGGCTTACCAGAATCGAGGTGGGTCCGTCGGCAGCTCCGATGATGCCGATCGAGGCGGCATCGACCAGGCTGAAGCCCATGAGCGTTGCCAAGGAGATGGTGGCAAAAATGCCCCATTGCGCTGCAGCGCCGAAGAGGATGAGCTTGGGATTCGCCAAAAGCGGCCCGAAATCGATCATTGCCCCGATGCCGATGAAGAGCAGAAGCGGCATTGCCTCTGCAGCCTCGATGCCAAGGTGAAACAGCCAGTCAAGGATTCCTGGTACCTCTCCGATGCCAACCATCATCTGGTTGACGGCTCCCGAGAAGGGAAGATTGACCAAAATGGCCCCAAAGCCCATGGGAAGCAACAAAGAAGGCTCCAATTTCTTGGCAATCGCCAAATAGATGAGAAGACTCCCCACACCAAACATAACCAATTGCTTCCAGGTAGTGTTGAGCAGTCCGTCCAACAAGAAGTCCATAGAGAACCCCCAGGGAGAAGAATGGGGGGAGAAGTTGACTTCGCACAATGGCTATGAAGCTCCCCCAACGTCACTCATGATAGAGGGTGGAAATGGTTTGGTCAAACAAATACCACAAAGACCAAACAATTGAACGCATTCACCGCTTGCCGTATAGTGTCTGCATGGATACTCCTCGCAAGCTTTCCAACCAAGACACCGAATCGGTTCTCGCCTATATAGCCCCCGAAAAAGAGGTAAACCTTTTCATTGAAGGCGACATCGAACTGTACGGCCTGAACAGTGATGCAGTGGAGCTGTTTGCCTTCGGCGATGACTGGGACAGCTTGCTGCTGCGCTATTATGAGAACTTCATGATTACCAGCAATAAGAAAGAACCAGACCTGGAGCGTGTTGCTGCCTTTCTGAACACACAGAAGATGCTCTGCCTCAGCGCAAAGGAGGAGTACTTGCTCCAGATCAGCCGGTATTTCCCGCACGTCAAGATCCAGGGGACCTACCTGTGCAGGCTCAACAAGGAGTCGTTCAATCCAAAACCCTCCAACAAGCAGGCACTGCAGAGGCTGGGGCCGGAACATGCGCTTTCCATCGTGGAACTCTACAAGCAGATAGAGGAGTTTGCCCAGCCCTACCTCGAGCATGAACAAGAGAAAACCGAGCAAACCCGGGACAACTATGAGAAAGGATGCATCGGGTACGGCATCTTTGAGGGTGGCAAGCTCGTCTGCACCGCCACTATCACAGCCAAAACCAAAAGCGGGGCCATGATCATCGGGGTCGCCACCCTCCCCGCTTACCGCAAGCGCGGCTATGCATCTCGCGTGATGAGCGAGCTGTGCAGGCAGTGCTTTGCCGAGGGATTGAGCTTTCTCTGCCTCTTCTATGACAATCCTCTGGCAGGGGCGATGTACCACAGCATGGGGTTTGAGACAATCGGACGCTGGGCCATGATGAGGTTCTGACCCTTTCTACAAATCCAGCAAGCCCTTATCCCCGTACACCTTCTGCCAATCATCGGAGAAGTCCTGCACCGCCTTTCTGATCGAAGGCATGGCAAGACCGGTGGAGAGCAGCTCAGGCTTTACCGTGCAGCACCCCGCCCCGCTGGCATAGGCGGTGGTAACCTCTGCAACATTGCGAAAGCTTGCCGCCAACACCTGGGTTGAGCTGGTATTTGTCCACAAAAGGCTTGCAAGCTCTCTGATGACACGACTCGCGTCGATGTCCAGATTAAGCATCCGATCATAGAAAACAGCTATATAGCGTGCTCCTGAGAGCATCGCAAGAATACCTTGGATGGTTGAGAAAACGGTGGAAGCGGTAACGTGCAACCCCTCTGAAGCCAGGATTTTGATCACCTTCAGCCCCTCTTCGGTCACCGGAACCGCAAGGAATGTCTGCTCTCCCAGCTTCGTGCAGAGATGATGTGCTTCCTTCACCATGGTCGCTGCATCACGGGCAGTTAGCTGCACATGCAGATCACGCTTCTCCCCGATCAAGGCCCTGATGGCACACAGGTGGCTCACCACTTCCGGTTGCCGCAAGGAGGCAAGCATCGAGGGGTTGGTGGTAACCCCCTTGATCGGATAGTACTCCAAGGCATGACCGATCGCAGTGAGGTCCGCACTGTCAAGCAATATATCCATGATTGTTCCTCTCTTTTCCTGCAAGCAGTGTGCCATACAACGCGCCAGGGAGCAATCATTACCCCCCTGTCCTTGACAAACAGTTTTTGATGTACAACCATGTCGGCATGAGTGAAACCATCCTTGACGAAAGTTCCTTCTTCTATGAGCCTGCTATGCAACTGAAAGTCATCAAACGGGACCCTGAGCTCCCGTACCGGCTTCACAGTCATGAGTTTCATGAGCTGGTCTTCGTTGTCAGTGGACGGGGCATCAACTTTACCAAGGACGAGGAGTTGATGCTGCGCGAGGGCTCGGTCTTCTTTGTGCCCCCCGGCTTTGAGCACGGCTACAAGCAAGTGGATAATCTGGTGCTCTACAACATCATCTACGGGCGCAACCTTGTAAGCCGCCATGCCCTGGACCTTACCGAGCTTCCCGGTTACTGCTCCATCTTTTTGCAGACCGACTGCATCCCCAATCTCTCACTCACCCCTAGCCAGATTGCCGAGTTGCTGCCCCTCATCCAGCTGATGGAGAAGGAGGCGGACGACCAGAGCTATGGATCGGGATCGCGCACCCTCGCCTACGCCTACCTGGTTGAACTATTGGTCGCGCTCTCGCGCATCTACGACCAGACACCGAATGAGGCAAACCAAACCGCACGCAGGCTGTGGGAAGTAATCTCCTACATGGACAGTCATCTTGACCAAGCGCTCTCCACCGAGCAGTTGAGAGAGGTGGCAAATATGAGCACCAGCACGCTCAACCGCTGCTTCAAGCAGTGTACCGGCCTCTCCCCCATCGAGTTTCACATCCACAAGCGCATCGCCTATGCCTGCTCGCTCATCCAGAGGCGTGGTCTCTCGATGGCTCAGGTCAGTGAAGCCAGCGGCTTCAACGACCCCAACTATTTCTCACGCCAGTTCCGCAAAGTGATGGGGATGAGCCCCAAGCAGTACCAGAGAATCTTTACCAGCAGGTTTACCTGAGCGACTCAAGGGCGGTGACGGCACTGCTGAAGAACTTATCCTCTCCCGCAAGGCTGACAAAGTCCAGCCGCTTCATCAGGGTGAGGACCGGAGCCTGCACACCGCAGAACAGGACATCCACCTCACGTTTTCTGCACAGCAGTACGATTTCGGTGAACTCGTTGATCGAGCTGTGGTCTATCGTCGGCACCCCACGGAGGCTGAAAATGATCCGTTGCACTCCCTCTCCCAGCAGCTTCTCCACCACCTTGGTGAGTTGGTCCTGACTGCCGAAGAAGAGCGATCCGTCGACATACACCACCTTGGTGTGCTTGTCGTAGTCGCCCAGCTCCTTGGTGACCGGATCGATCTCAATGGAGATGCGGTGGCTGCGGACGATGAACATGACCATCGAGAAGATGATGCCGATGAGAATTGCAATGGTGAGATCGAACACCACCGTGGCTACCATGGTGATCAGATACTGGCTCATCGAGGTCTTGATGCGCTTGCTGAAGATCTGGCGGATCGAATGCCACTCGTTCATTCTCCAGGAGGTTACCAGCAGCACCCCGGCAAGGGATGCGAGCGGAATCCTGCTCATGAAGGGTGAGAGCAGGAACATCGAAGCGAGCAGGCCAAGGGCATGGATGATGCTGGTCAGGCGGGTCTGCTGACCGCTCTTGATTGCAACCGAAGTGCGGGCAATCGCTGCGGTTGCAGGGATTCCCCCAAAGAAGGGGATGATCACATTGCCGATGCCCTGGGCGAAGAGCTCCTGGGTAGCATTGAGTTTCTCGCCTCTCATTTTCCCACCCGAAGAGCCGCAAAGCAGGCTTTCAACCATTCCCAAGGCAGCAATGGAAATCGCCGGAGAGAGGTAGGGAAGCAAGGTAGGGAGGGAGAGAGAGCCGAAGTGCAGCCGATTTTCGCCCAAGAGAGAGCGGGGAATGGCTCCCACCTCAGCTACTGGCAGGTTGAGAATCATTTGCACAACCAAGGTGATGATGATGCCCAACAGACTTGCCGGGAAGCGCGCATTCCACTTCTTCGGCCAAAGTACCATCAACAGGATGACCAACAGGCCGTAGAACAGGGTGGGCAACTGCACCGAAAAGCCCAGTTCAGAGTAGGAAATCAGTTTCTCGATGGCACTCTCCCCTGCACTGGTGGTTCCAAAAAAGTTGTCGATCTGGCCGAGAGCGATGATGACGGCGATACCACTGGTAAAGCCGGTGACCACCGGACTGGGGATGTAGCTTACCAAGGCTCCCACCTTCAGAGCTGCAGCGATGAGGAGGATGAGGCCACTGAGAAAGCCTGCGATGAAAACACCTTCCACCCCGTGGCGTACGGAGAGGGAGATGAGAATCGCTGCCATTGCTCCGGTGGGACCGGAAATCTGGAAAGAAGCTCCCCCCAAGGCACCGATGATCAGACCTGCCAGAATGGCCGTGATCAGGCCACTGGCGGCATCAAGGCCCGAGCTCACCCCAAATGCCAAGGCAAGCGGAAGAGCCACTGCCGTGACGGTCAGACCTGCAAGCAGGTCCTTCGAAAAAGCATTGGCGTTATAGCCGGAAAACTCTCGTTTGATACTTCCCAGAAATCGAAGCTGTCCCATAGTACGTTCCCACTCCTCTCAAATCGAGCGAAGCATAGTCCTTTCGCACAGGAAGCTCAAGCCACCAGGAGTATGGAAAGACCCTATTTTCTGACTGGCACAATCTCCAACCAATAGCCGTCGGGGTCAGAGATGAAGTAGATGCCCATCTTCTTGTTCTCATAGCAGATGCATCCCATCTCACGGTGCTTTTCCCTGGCTGCTTCCAGGTCATCGGTCTGGAACGCAAGGTGGAACTCATTGTCCCCCAGGTTGTAGGTACCTTTCTCCCAATTGCGCAGCCAAGTGAGTTCAAGCTGGTGTTTCGACTCCCCGTCTCCGAGGAAAACCAGGATGAAGGAACCATCCTCAGCGACCTTTCGCTTCACTTCCACCAAGCCAAGGGCTTCCTGGTAGAATGCCAGGGACTTGTCGAGATCCGTTACATTGAAATTGTTATGGACAAACCGGAAATTCATTCTATCCTCCATGTCTGCGGTTCAGCGTGCAAGACAGTGACCGCAGTAATCAGGTTGTGTTCTTTCAGCTCTCGTGCAAGACGGGAGCAGAGCTCATACGCTCCCCAGAGGTGCATCGGCACCAAGTGATGTACCGAAATCCGCTCCAAAAGGTCCTTTGCCCCAAGAATGTAGGCATCCTCAAGCCGGGGATCGACGGGAATGAAGGCCACATCAAGGGAGTGGGGGAGCAAACGCAGCTCCTGATGGTAGTCTTCCTCCATCTGACGATTGTACTCTTCACTCTCCCCGTTCCAGTGCCAGTGGTTCAGATCGCCTGCAAAGTAGACGGCCTTCCCATCCATATCCAGGATGAAGGCAACCCCCTCATCGGTGGATTTGAGCGTTCTGATCGCCACATTCTCGACTTCGGCCTCCTCATAGGGACCAAGCCACACCACAGACTCCAATCCGGCTGCATGGTGGGTGGCGATATCAGAGGAGAGAACGAAGGTCGTCCTACCCTTCCGCTTTGCAAGACCAAAGATCTCGGGACTGAAGTGGTCGCCATGACGATGGCTGGCAAACACCACCAGAGGCTTGCCCACAGAAGGAAGTTCCAAAGAGCCCTTGGTGTAGTCGAAGAGGAGATAGACGTTTTCTGTTTCCAGCAAAAAGGCACTATGGCCCAGATAGGTGCAATCCATACCATAACCATGGACGAACAAACCCAACATGTCAAGCTCACCAAAGCTGTGCTATAGTGAACCCCAAGGAGGAAACGGATGCAAATCAGTGTAGTGAATCAAGAAAATCAGGTGTTGGCAACCAGCCGCCCGTGCGGATACGGGGTCGCTTTGGAGTATACGCAAGCCTACCAGGCTAGCGATACGGTGGTACTTTCAGTCGAAAAGGCTGGACTGTTTGAACTGCAAATCGATGAATGCCTGGGAAAGAGTGTTGTCTACCTTGAAGAGGAAGCCCGTTTCCAGATACCTACCGAAGCGAGCAAGAGAACCTGCTACCCCAAGCTCGCCTTCACCGGTGATTGCCATCTGATGACCCTCACACCTT
>JAAYQY010000096.1 GCA_012519125.1 Spirochaetales bacterium | reverse complement strand
CCCGGGGAAGGCATCATTGTCCCGCTCCCTGCGTATCAGCCCTTCATCAGGATAGTAAGGAATCTGGAGAGGGATTTGCTCACCTGGCCACTTCTCTACGATGATACAAGCCACCGCTTCAGCCTGGACTGGGAGAAATTGGAGGAACTGGCTGCAAAAGCAAAGCTGTTGATCTTCTGTTCACCCCACAATCCCTCCGGGCTTGTCTTTGACCACCCTACCCTCACACGCCTTTGCCTTGTAGCCAAAGCCCACAACCTGATCATCCTCTGTGATGAGATTCATGCCGACCTGAGCTTCACCGACCACGTGTGCCTGCATACGGTTGCCAAGGAAGTGGGAGCTGCTGCCATCACCTGCATGGCGCCCTCCAAGACCTTCAACATTGCAGGAGAACACTACTCAGTCACGCTCTTCAGCGATGAAGCGATGCGAACGCAGTTCATCCATCGCCTTTCCCAGCTGTTCATCTCCGACACCTCGACCTTTGCCACAACCTTGGCCCTCGCCTCGTATGAGAAGGGTCTGCCTTGGCTTCAGGCACTTTTGGTCTACCTTCAGAAAAACGCGTCTTTGGTGGAGGAGTTTCTTGCAAAACGGGTACCCCAGCTGATCTTCATCAAACCCGAGGCTTCCTTCATAGGTCTGGTCGACTGCAGCCTCATCATGCACCTCGTCGAAGCAGACAAACATGCTCACCCGGAACTCTATGACGAGCAGAAGAGCCCTGGGGGCGGACTGCTCTCACGCTTCTTCGGCCAACGGGCAGGTCTTGCGTTCAACGATGGGACGTGGTTCGGAGGAGAGGAGTACCGTCACTTCGTACGGCTGAACTATGGGACACCCACCAGCAATGTAGAGCGCGCTCTTGCCAAGATGGAAGAGGCCGTGAACTTCTTGTTCGCCCGTTACCGCAGCTGACGTGCCAAACCTTTGGCAAGAAAGGACACTGCCTTGCTGTCAGGATGCAGGAAAGCATCATCGTAGCTATCACGAAGCGAGAGGGAGAGCCCATCAGCCACGCTGACCTTCGGGAAGCATCGTGTGGCCTGTGTGAGTGCAATCTGCATCTCAGAAAAAGTACCCATACGCTTCTTCTCCTGGATGTCTGATCGCCAGAGCGGGGTGAGGACAAGCACCGGCGTCTGGGGATGGAATTTGCGGATGCGTCCAAGCAACGCGAACATCTCTCCCCTGAGCTCGGCAAGGTTCTCCCTGACCACCCAGTCATTGGTACCGTATCCCACGATGATGCCCCGAAGAGGCTGAGAGAGCGGCAACTCCTGTACCAGACGTGGACTGATGAGCTTTCCTGCCAAGCCCTGATTGAGAAAGCTGGCATCCAGCAGCGTTTCCAGTTGAGCTCCCAACGATTGGGAAGGATGATGGAGGCCCACTCCCTGGATGATGGAATCGCCCATCATCAGAAAAGCGGAACGCTTTTGGTCGAGAGGTTCCACCTCCCCTCGTAGGCGTACTTCCACCTGGTGGTGGAGCGGAAGATGTATGCTTACTGTCTGCTCTGCATCAATCCCAATAGCTCCACTTTTGAGCGGAAGATACTCCACGTTGCCATCCTGATAGACAACATCGATGCTCTCATTCAGATCCAGCGGCCTGCCATAGAGAGCGGCCAGGTCGAGAGCATGCTCCTCTGCACGGGGAAGCAGCGATTGGTTGATGCGCTTGATATCCAGCTGTACGGGCGTATGCGTCTTGAACCTCAGGCAAGCACCTGCAGCGGTGTTTGCCATCGCCTTGTACAAGGGATGGGAGGATGCTTCTTCCCTCTGTCCATCGGTAAAGCGGTTGATCTGAAAGTACCCATCCTCAGTTTGTTGTACTGACAACGCATGGTGGACCAGCGAAAGGAAGGATGATTCAGAGGTCAAGAAGTGATCGGTTTCCATAGACCTGCTCCCAATTGGCGGAGAAATCGCTCACCGCTTTGGTGATGGAGGGCATCGAGAGACCGGTCGCCAAGAGCGAGTAGGGAACCGTACAACAGCTAGCCCCCTGGGCGTAGGCTGTGGTGATCTCACTGATGTTCTTGAAAGATGCGGCCAACACCTGGGTCTTGGTGCTGTTGGCCCAGAGCAGGGAGCTGAGCTCCTTGATGACCTTGGCGGCATCAATGTCGATGTTGAGCATCCGGTTGTAGTACACAGCCAGATAGCGTGCACCGCTGAGCATGGCAAGAATGCCCTGCATGGTGGTGTAGATGGCCGTAGCGGTGATGTTCACTTGCTCGGAAGCAAGGATGCGGATGGCTTTCAGCCCCTCGTCGGTAAGGGGGATCTTGACGAAGGTGGTCGGCCCAAGTTCACGAAGAATCCTCCTAGCCTCGGCTATGATGGTATCTGCATCATGGCTTATCACCTGCACATGCAGGCTGCGCTCATCGCCGATGAGTTTTCTGATCTTTTGCATATGGGGAAAAAAGGGAACACCACCCTCCGCCTTGAGGATGGATGGGTTGGAAGTCACCCCACTGATAGGATATGTATCAAGAGCCCTTTCTATTTCACTGAGATTTGCGGTATCAAGCATCAACTCCATAATCTGCCTCTTAGGGCAATCATGCCACAAACCGTTGGGAGGGGGAAGTCTCAGCTCTGTTTTTTGCTCTTCCTGTAGGCCTGTGGTGTTTGTCCGAAGCGCCGCTTGAAAAGGTTGTAGAAGCGATGGATGGAGCCGAAACCGCACCGCTCACTCACACTGGCAATACTCTCCTTGCTGTGCTGAAGCAGGATGCTTGCCTGGGAGAGCTTCTCCTCGCAGATTTCCTCCCAGATTGACTTGCCCCGATAGGTACGGAACCGCATCTCCAGCGACCTTCTGCAGATCGTAGCATGATCGGCAACATCACTGGCCGTCAGATTTCCCGTTGCTTCCCGCTTGATGAGTGACATCGCCTTTGCCACGTGCTCGTCTTCACTGAGTACCAAGCGTGTGCTTTCCCGCTCCCGTACCGGCCCTGGTGCTATCCTCTGGATATGCATGCCACTGATGGAGTTCTCCAGAAGCGCATCCAGCATGGCTGAGGCTTGATATCCGATGGCAGCGCAATCGGGCTGGATACTGGAAATGGAGGGGTTTGCCAGTTCACAAAGCAAGGTCTCGTTATCGACACCCAAAACCATGATCTGTTCGGGGATGTGAATCCCCAGGCGCTGGCAGGCCAGTTCCACCTTCATGGCAGAGAGATCGTTGCAGCAAAAGAGCGAGATGGGCTTGGGAAGCTGATCGAGCCAAGCCTCGAGATCGGAACAGGGTTCATACAGTTGTCTCCACCACGCAAGCGGCCTTGAGAAGGAAGGAATCTCTTCAGAACGCTTGCTTACTGCCGTCTGGAAGCCTACAAACCGCTCTCGCGCCCAGTGTACATGGTCTACCGTACACCACGCCATGCGACTGCTGCCCAGACTCTTGAGATAGGTACCACCGCTTACCCCTGTCTGGTAGTCGTCATTGCGCACCTGGGAGAAGAGCTTGAGCGAAGAGGAGCCTGCAATATCGATGACAGGTATTCCCAGAGATGCACAAAACCGAGCCTGTTCATCGTCCTCAATACGGGCGATCAGGCCATCACAAGATGCAAGAGCCTCCCGTTCAAGGCTGAAGAACCAGGGGCCTTGCCCCCTGAGTTGCCACTCCGGCTTGGTCCGGGCATACCGAACCACACCCCCTGCAACCGCCATATCATAGCCATCTTGAAATCGAAGCATCAAACCGATGATTGCCATACCTGCATCATACCAGATTATGCGCAAAATGATAGTCATATTTCGCATATCAAGCATTGCGCGATATCTGTAATAGCCTATCCTATACCTAGCAACAAAGGAGGCCGTACCATGGACATGCCCATCATCGGAGTGGGAACCTTCGGTTCAGACCACATAAGCAAAGACGAAATGGCGGAAGCTGTGAGTCTTGCACTCAAAATTGGCTATCGTAACATCGATTGCGCAAGCGTATATGGCAATGAACGGGAAATCGGGGAGGTGCTCGCAACAAGCGGCATTCCCCGTGATCAGCTCTGGATCACCAGCAAGGTCTGGAACGATAGCCATGCCTACGCTAAGGTGATCGCATCGGCAAAGCAGAGCCTGAAGGACCTGAGGTTGGACTACCTTGACCTGTATCTTGTCCATTGGCCCTTCCCCAATTTCCATCCCCCGATGTGTGATGTCACCAGCCGCAGCCCCGATGCCCGTCCCTATATTCATGAGCAGTTCATGGAGACCTGGTCGGCCATGGAAGCCTTGGTCAAGGAAGGCTTGGTCAGACACATCGGCACAAGCAACATGAGCAAGGCAAAGCTGGAGCTTTTGCTCGCAAGCGCCAGTATCCGACCCTTTGCCAATGAAATGGAACTGCATCCGCTCTTTGGCCAGTATGAGCTGCTCTCCTATGTGCAGGAGCAGGGTATCAGAGCCATCGGTTACAGCCCTCTCGGCTCTCCGAACCGACCTGAGCGTGATACCACCAGCGAGGACAAGGTGGATATGGACCATCCTGTGGTCAAGGAGCTCGCCAGCAAGCACAACTGCCATCCTGCAGCAATCTGCCTCAAGTGGGCACAAGGAAACGGTATTGTGCCAATTCCCCAATCCACAAAGGAACGCAATCTCAGAAGCAATTTCCAGAGCGTCATGGAAGATCCGCTGACAAGCGAGGAACTTGCACTTCTGAAGACCATCGACTGCAACAACCGCCTGATCAAGGGACAGGTCTTCCTGTGGGAAGGCGCTGAATCCTATCACGACCTATGGGACGAAGACGGGATCATCCCGATCCCCGAACGCTATCGGAAAGGAGGAGTACGATGAGCAAGCACATGATGAAAGGGGCAACGCTTCCGGGCAACAGCACGGTGGCTTTCGCCGAGTATGAGATTCCCAAGCCGGGACACGGACAGGTCTTGGTCAAAACCAAGTGCACCACCATTTGTGGCAGTGACATCCGCTGCATCTACCGTGAACACCTGGGAAAGGGCCCTGAGGGATATCAGAATGTGATTGCAGGTCACGAGCCCTGCGGTCAGATCGTCGAGGAAGGACCAGGTGTCAAGCGTTTCAAGAAGGGAGACCGTGTCATCGTCTACCACATCAGTGGCTGCGGAGTCTGCCACGAGTGCCGCCAAGGCTTCATGATCAGCTGCACCAGCGACAAGCGTGCAGCCTATGGCTGGCAGCGTGACGGTGGCATGGCTGAGTACATTCTCTGTGATGAGAAAGACCTCGTCTACCTTCCAGAAGAACTCACCTATGCCGATGGAGCACAGGTAGCCTGCGGTTTTGGCACCGTGTATGAAGCGATTGAGAAAATCGGGGTGAGCGGGAACGATGCTGTCTTGGTAGTCGGTCTTGGCCCGGTTGGCCTAGCTGCCCTGATGCTGGCAAAAGCCATGGGAGCAAACATGCTCATCGGCATAGAGCGCGAGCAATCTCGCATTGAACTGGCAAAAAAGCTTGGTTTGGTTGACCACGTCTTTACCCCCAGCGACCAGAATGTAGCACAGATCAAGGCGCTCACCGGTGGCAATGGTGTGGAACGGGCTTTCGACTGCTCAGCAAGTGACCCTGGAAGAGCTACGGCCATCAGGGCAACCCGCAAGTGGGGCAGAATTGCCTTTGTCGGGGAGGGTGGCACGGTACACTTCAACCCCAGCGAAGATATGCTGCACGACCAGAAGACCATCTATGGCAGCTGGGTAACCAGCATCTGGAAGATGGAGGATCTTGTCGAGCGGTTGGTGCGGTGGAACATCCATCCCGAGGACCTGATAACCCATCGGTTCAGCTTGGAAAAGGCAGATGAAGCCTATGCGTTGATGGCAAGTGGAGCTTGTGGAAAGGTAGCGGTCTGTTTTGATGAGGAACTGCCTAGCTGAATACCTTTTCGAACCGGGGGGAGTGTGCATACGAGGAAGCCATGGACTTCTCATCGGTGACCACACCCCCGTTCTCCTTCATCACATGAATGACCGGCTCGATCACCACAGTGGCAGGGAAGCCTTCCCTATCACCATCCATCCTGCGGATCAGCAGCTGGGCGGCAGATTCCCCCATGATCTGCAGTGGCTGGCCGACTGCATAGTGGCAGAACTTGAGCAGCGGTGCATAGTAGAGGTAGTCGAAGGTAGCAAAAGCCAGGTTCGAGCGAAACTCCTTCGGAGCATGGCTCATTAGGTAGCTGGTTGCACCAATATGGACCATGTCGTTTACCATGAAGAACGTGTCAGGGCAATTCGGCATATCCAGCAGCCGCTCGGCCAGTGTGTAGCCAGCTTTCTGTGTCATCCCGCCCAAGAGGATGAATTCACTCTCCACCTCGAGGTGGTGGTCGCGCATCGCATCAAGAAACCCATGCAAGCGTTCCACTGACGTGTGGACATGATTGTCACCACCCAGAAAGCCGATGCGCTTCCTCCCCTCTCTGATCAGGGCACAGGTCACATCATAGGCACCTTTGCGGTTATCGGTAAGCACCACATCGCAAGCAAGATCCTCAATCTTTCGGTCGAGCATGACAAGCGGGGTGTTCTCCAAGGCAGGAGAGCTGAAATGGGTGCCGATATCACTGACAGGTATCACCAGAAGGGCATCCACATTGCGTTCGAGCAGAAGTGAGAGCTTGCGCTTCTCCTCCTCCACCGAATTCTCCGAGCTGCACAAGAGGAGTGCATAACCCAAGGGGCCGAGCAGTTTCTCAAGCTGTTCCACAATCTCGGTAAAAAAGGTATTGGAAATCTCAGGCACCATGATCCCGATGCTCTTGGTCTCTTTGAGTTTGAGCGAACGGGCTACTGCATTGCGCTGGTAGTGCAACATATTCACCGCACTGAGAACTCTTCGTTCTGTCTCGGGGTTCACCACCCCAAGCTTGTTGAGGACCCGGCTTACCGTGGCAATGGAGACGCCTGCCAACTTGGCGACATCCTTGATGGTGGCGTTCTCACTCTTGCCCATACCTAAACCCCCACTAGCTGCCTCGGGCATACTTTT
>JAAYQY010000095.1 GCA_012519125.1 Spirochaetales bacterium | reverse complement strand
CCCACTCGTCTGAGCTTCTGCTCATAGGCCTCATACATCCGCTTGAAGGTGGAATCAACCTTCAGCGAGCTGAGATTGTCAGTACTGGCAAGGCCCCGATCCTTGGCGTAGGAGATCTTTCGCATGACCGGATCGAGTTCCCGCTTCTTGTAGTTGGGAAAGCAAGAAGCGAGCAGTGATAGAGAATCGTCATCATCATAGATGGTGAAATTGGAGTCCAGGCCTATCTCAGAACCGAAGCGCCTGAGCAGCCAGGCTCCGAACGAGTGGAACGTGCGGATGTTGCACTCATCGGCCAGAGGATTTCCGTCAAGCATCACCTTCACCCGTTCCTTCATCTCATTGGCGGCCTTGTTGGTGAAGGTAACGGCAAGTATCTTATAAGGAGGTATGCCCAGCCTCTCGATGGCATAGGCAATCTTGGTGGTGATTACCCGTGTCTTGCCGCTGCCAGCTCCTGCGAGGACCAGAAGCGGCTTGGAATTCTCAAGCACTGCTTCCTTCTGTTGCTCGTTGAGTTGGCCTACCAGATGGTCGATATCAGCCATGCAGCGCTCCTTGGAGCGGAACCGCCTCAAAGTCGAGTCCCTTCACTGCGCGGATGCCACAGCGAACGACTTGTCCGGCTTTCAGATCGCGTCCCATGACCACCGTCAAGCCATCAACTTCAGGAGCTTGGGCATACATGCGCCCGATCGCCAAGTCCTCTCCTTCCACCAACTCCTCAATCAAAACATCGTGCTGTGTTCCGACAAAGCGGGCAAGATTCGCCTCGGTGATGGGAGCCTGCAAAGCTTGCAGCTCTTTTTGGAAGGAAGATGCCTGGGTGTGTGCTTTCTTGTGCTCCCGTTCTGTACGAAGACCATATGCTTTGGTTCCCTCCTCCCTACTATAGAGGAAGGAGCCCACCCAATCGAGTTTGGCCTGGGAGAGGAAATCAAGCACTTCATGAAAAGCCTTCTCATCCTCTCCAGGATAGCCGAGCAGGATGGTGGAGCGCAGCACAGCCGTCGGTACCGTCTCTCGAATCTTTCGCACCAAGGCGAGGTAACTCTCCTTGGTTCCGGTTCTTCCCATGCTGCGCAGCACTTCTGTGTCGGCATGCTGGAAAGGGATGTCAAAATAGGGCAACACCTTCGGATTGTTTGCAATGAAAGCGGGAAGCTCAGCGGGGAAGGCATCTGGATGGATATAGAGCAGTCGGATGAAAAAAACACCCTCCAGCGAGACGAGGTCTTCCAACAATGAGAGGAACTGACTCTCCTTGTCATCCCTGTCCGTACCATACGCTGCAAGGTCCTGGGCGATGAGGTTGATCTCCCTGATGCCCGTCTTGATCAGGCTCCTGGCCTCCTCAAGGATGACGGACCGCTCTTTGCTGCGCAGTCCCCCACGGATGAGGGGGATGGCGCAGTAGGAACAACGGTGGTTGCACCCCTCGCTGATCTTCAGGTACGCACTTCCGGGGAAGGAGAGCAACTCGTTGCGCTCATAGACCTCAGCTTGGGGGGCGGGATAGGAGGGAACCAGGACTATACGATCCCCTGCGAAGATCTTGCGGACCACCTCACCGATCTTGGAAAGGTCGTGGTTCCCGAAAATGGCATCGGCCTCAGGCAGTTCGGAGCGTAGGTCCTCGGCATATCGCTGGGCCATACAACCGCTGAGCACGATCTTGGCCTTGGGGTTTGCCTCGCGAAGCGAGAAGAACGTGTTGATCGACTCTTCGCGGGCCGACTCGATGAAACCGCACGTATTGACCATGATCAGATCGGCATCGGTTGCATCCTCAGTTCGCTCGAACTGATCATCGGCAAGCAGCTTGATCAAGGTCTCAGCATCGACTTGGTTTTTGGAACACCCAAGATTTTCCATATAGAGTTTCTTCATGCACGTCTCCCATTATCCTTCGCAGAAAAGCAGAATACCAAAAAGGGTGAGGTTTTCCTACCTCCCCATACAGATTGACACTGACACCAAAAATAAACTTGTAAAATTAAAATTCGGGCATTCCGGATTTATCTTCTTATGAACAAATCTCTTATAGCTTTGCAAAAAGTATTAATTTTGCATAATTATGGTAATTCTTGCATAAAACAGGTTCTTGGTATAGTATCTGAAATGCTGTATGATTCAAGGCTTCCGCCGTTACTTCCACCATACAACAAAAATCTCACAAGAGGAAATGCATGACGAAATATATCGTGAACCGCCTATTGGGTATGATACCTACACTGTTGATCATCATCACGCTCAGTTTCTTCATCGTACGCATCGCACCCGGAGGGCCATTCGCTACCGAACGCAATCTCCCCGAGGTAGTGAAGCGCAACATCGAGGCCAAATATCACCTCAATGAACCGATGATCCAGCAGTATGGCCGCTACATGTTTGATATCTTGCGCGGGGACCTCGGGCCCTCGTTCAAGTACAAGGACTATGATGTAAACTACTACATCGCCAACAGTCTGCCCAAGTCGATTGTACTGGGAAGCTGGGCAATGCTGCTTGCCCTGGTGTTCGGCATATCGGCAGGCATCATCGCAGCGGTACGGCAAAACTCCTGGATAGACTACCTAAGCATGGGGGTGGCCGTCATCGGCATCTCAGTCCCCCTCTTTGTCATTGCACCGGTGTTGCAGCTCTTCTTTGCGATGAAGCTCAAATGGCTGCCCACCAGTGGGTGGTACACCACCGGTGAGGGCTGGAAGACCGTCATTCTTCCGGCAGTCTCGCTCTCCTTTGCCTATTTTGCCAATATTGCACGCCTGACCCGCTCTTCCATGCTTGAGACGCTCAGAAGCGACTATATCCGAACGGCAAAAGCCAAAGGCATGAAGAGCACCACAATCATCTTCAAGCACGCGATGAAGGGAGCGATGCTCCCGATCGTCAGCTATCTCGGGCCCGCCTTCGCAGGCATCATCACCGGATCGATCGTCGTTGAACAGATTTTCCGTGTCCCTGGCCTCGGTAAGTTCTTCGTGCAGAGCTCCTTCAACCGTGACTACACCCTGATCGTCGGAGTTGTCATCGTCTACTCGGTCATCCTCATTTTGATGAACTTCATCGTAGACATCGTGTACGCACAGCTAGACCCAAGAATTACCTACAAATAAGGAGAGGACCATGTTCCTGAAGAGAAACAAAAATACGAATGCGGCCCTCAACGAATTTGCACAGGTTGTCGAGGGTAACAGCCTGGGAAAGGATGCTTGGAGAAGGCTTAAGAAGAACAAGATGGCAGTAGTGGGGATGATCATCGTCATCGTCTACTCCCTGCTTGCCGCCACTGCAATGTTCCTTCCCATCTACCCCTATGACCAGATCATTCTGGACCACCAACATCTCAGACCCTCGTTTTCCAAGACAGCCGGGGAGCTGATGATGGAAACCAAGCTTGAAGACCTCTATTTCAAGGCTTGGAGAGCTGGCAGCCTCGTGGTTACCGAAGAGCAGAGTGCCCAAATCCGGAAATGGATTGCTGACAACGAGACGAACAAAGTCTGGGACTTCTGTTACACTGAGGGCGAACGCCAGCGTGAGGCAGGCCTGTTCACCTTCAACAGTACAGACCAGCGTACCATCGACCGTCTGCAGGAAAAGATTGACACAGAATTCCTCATCAGCGTCGACACCATTCTCTACACCGATCTGGAGAGCGGAAAGACCAAAAATCTTGCCAAAATGGAGTTCAAGGAGATTGAGAGCATCTACGCCAATCTTTTGAAGGTAGATATCGCCGTCATCGAGAAGCAGACGCTTGATGAAATCAGCAGCCAGGTCCTCAACACCCTCAAGGCAACTACCCCAGACCTGACCGACGAGGAGTATGCCGTAAACCTCGAGATGGAAATGGATGCCCTCGGAGAGAAAGGCATCGCTTCCATGGCAAAGACCAACCTGCTGGGAAAAGTAAAGACCACCATAACCCGCTCAGCAGAGCGTGATTTGCGCTCAGAAATCAGAAGCGGTGCAGTTGAGTTCCCCCTCAACCGTGAGATTACGGTAAACGAAGTGTTGACTGCCAAGATCTCTGCAACCAAGAAGCATGAACGCCAATATGTTCTCGGAACCGACTACAGTGGTCGTGACATGCTCAGCCGCATCATCTACGGCGGACAGGTCTCCATCGCCATCGGTCTGGTGGGAACCATCACCAGCGTT
>JAAYQY010000094.1 GCA_012519125.1 Spirochaetales bacterium | reverse complement strand
GGTCGGCGAGCGTACCAATGTTGCCGGCTCACGTAAGTTCGCCCGCCTCATCAAGGAAGAGAAGTGGGAGGAGGCCCTGGCCATCGCCAGGGAGCAGGTAACCGAAGGTGCCCAGGTGCTCGATGTCTGCATGGATGCCTCGATGCTTGATGCACAAAAAAGCATGCGAAACTTCTTGCGCTACATCGCCAGCGACCCTTCGGTAAGCAAGGCCGCCATCATGATCGACTCCTCAGACTGGTCGGTCATCGAGAGTGCCATGGGTGAAGTGCAGGGCAGGGGAATCGTCAACTCCATCAGCCTCAAGGAGGGTGAAGAACCCTTCCTTTCCCATGCCAGGCAGATAGCAAGCCATGGCCATGCCATGGTGGTAATGCTCTTCGATGAGGAGGGCCAGGCCGCCACCTACGAGCGCAAGATTGCCATCGCAAAGCGAAGTCATGAGCTTTTGGTAAAAGCGGGCATCAGGGAAGAGGACATCATTTTCGATGCGAACGTGCTTGCCATTGCCACAGGAATCGAGGAGCACGACACCTATGCGCGCGATTTCATCCTTGCAACAGGCGAGCTGAAAAGGCTCTACCCGCGCTGCAGCACCAGCGGAGGGGTGAGCAACCTCTCCTTCTCCTTCCGCGGTAATGATGAGCTGCGCACTGCCATGCATGCTGCATTCCTCAATCTTGCTTCTCTGGATATGGCCATCATCAACCCGTCCTCCCTGCTTGAAGTGACGTCCTTGGAGCCTTCTGTACGTTCAACTATTGAACATGCTTTGCTGGCCGACACGGATGATCTCAACCAGGTCAGGGCGAATCTCATTGCCTTGGCAGTGGGAATGCAAAAAGACGATAAGCCGGCAAAGAAGGTGGTGCGCAGTACTGAAGATCCAAAGAAGAACCTCTATGAGGCAGTTTTGGGCGGGGAGCACTCCTACTTGGAAGAGGATCTGGAACTTCTGAAAGAGGAAGACCCCCTTCTCTTGGTAGAAGGTCCTTTGATGGACGGGATGAAAGAGGTAGGTCGTCTTTTCGGTGAGGGCAAGCTTTTTCTTCCCCAAGTCGTCAGAAGCGCCCGTACGATGAAGATGGCGGTCGATATTCTCCAACCTCGCATCACTGCATGGTTGGCACAGCAGACCTCGTCAGAGAGCCAAGCAAAGAAAATTGCCGTGATGGCAACCGTAAAGGGTGATGTGCACGACATTGGCAAGAACATCGTCAACCTTTTGCTCAGATGCAACAACTTCGAGGTCATCGATCTTGGGGTCATGGTGCAACCGCAAGCCATATGGGAAGCTGCACGCAAACACAAGGCGGATTTGGTGGGCCTCAGTGGCCTGATCACCCCCTCGCTGAAGGAGATGGAGAATGTTATCAGGCTCTTTGAGGAGCATCAGTCAACCATCCCCATCTTTGTCGGGGGAGCGACCACCAGTGCCCTTCACACCGCGGTGAAACTCAGTCCGCTCTACTCAGAAGCAGTCATCCAGACCAAGGACGCATCCTCCATGGTGCTTGCCGCCAATGAAGTGGTGGGAAAAGAGCGAGTTTCCTTCCTTTCAAAACAGCATGCACTGTATGAAAGTCTTCGTGCACAGCACGTGGGAAAAGAAAGAGATGGAAGTCAGGCCGGCTCATACCAAAAAGCCCTCGCCCTCTCCACGCAAAAAGAGAGAGGAACAAGAGCTTCCTCCTATGGAGTCTCTACCGCCTCCACATTCACGCTTCCTTCCTTGGCCGAACGCATCAACTGGAAGATGTACTGTGCCGCGTGGAAAGTCCCCTTTGACAGTGATGAGGGAAGACGTCTTGTCGGTGAAGCAAACACCCTGCTTGGCAGAGATGACGTCAGGACCATGTTTGAAGAGGGGTGCAAGGTGGTCTACGGACTCTTCCCTGCTTCAAGCGACCGCATGGCGGTGACGGTGGGAGAGCATCGCTTCCACTTCCTGCGCAATGAGGAGAACGGGCTCTGCCTTGCCGATTGCATTGCCAAGGAGGATACGGTCGGCCTGTTTGTCGCCACATCCTCCATGGCTCTTCCTGCATTCTTGGAAACACGTGACGTGGAGCGGGATGGCATGGAAATCCTCAGTCTGAAGTTGCTTGCAGACCGGCTTGCCGAAGCGCTTGCAGAAGAAGCCGAGCTTTTGATCCGCACAAAGTGGGGGGTGGAACACAAGAGCTGCCTTCGCCCGGCACCGGGGTACCCAAGCTGGAACGACCACAGCGAAAAGGGGGTGTTGTTTACAGCCCTTGGCGCTACTGAGAGAATCGGGGTGCGCTTGACCGAAAGCTTTGCCATGGATCCTCCCTCTTCGGTTTGCGGAATGCTCATCGGAGGAGAAGACCTTCGCTATTTTACCCTCAAGGGGGTGAGTGAAGAGCAGCTGGACCTCTATGCAGGAAGAAAGGGCCTTTCACGTGAGGCGCTTGCCACATTGCTCAGTGGTATGGGATACTGAGGCCATGCAAGTAATCGACATCCTCAACGAGGCAAAAAAACCGCTGTTCACCTTTGAATTGGTTCCTCCCTTGAAAGGCAGTGATGCCCAGTCCCTGCTCGGCAGCGTACGGGAGCTTGCCCAGTTCGAGCCTGCCTACATCAATGTGACCAACCACCAGCAGGAAGTGGTCTATCTTGAGCGCGAAGATGGGCTCTTGGAGCGACGTACGGTGCGAAAGCGCCCTGGGACCATAGCCCTCTCGGCCCTGATCCAATACACCTTCAACATTCCGGTGGTCGCCCATCTTATCTGCGGTGGCATGGATTCTGACCAGCTTGAGGATGCTTTGGTTGAGCTCAACTTCTTAGGTATTGAAAACATTCTTGCCCTGAGAGGCGATCCCCCCAACGGCGAGAAGCGGTTTGTACCGATGAAGGGAGGCTACGCACACTCCTCCGACCTGGTGAAGCAGATCACAAACCTAAATGAGGGAAGGTATTTGGACAGCACCTTGCAGGATGGGAGAAAGACCCATTTCTGTACCGGCGTTGCGGGGTATCCTGAAAAGCATGCAGAGGCTCCGAATCTTGAAGAGGACATCCAGATGCTCAAGTACAAGGTGGAGTGTGGTGCCCAGTATATTGTGACGCAGATGTTCTTCGATAATGCGGTTTTCTACCGCTTTGTCGATGATTGCCGCAAGGCAGGCATCACCGTTCCGATCATTCCCGGGCTCAAGCCGATCGGCAGCAAGCGTGATCTTGCAACCATTCCCCAGACCTTCCATGTCGACTTCCCCTCCGAACTTGTTCAATTGTTGAACAAGGCTCAGAAGCTCTCCGAAATCAGAGAGATCGGAGTGTACTGGTGCACCAAGCAGGCAAAAGACCTGCTCGAGCATGGGGTGCCAGGGGTGCATTTCTATACGCTTGGAAAAGCCGAATCGGTCTCAAGGATTGTGCGCGAAGTTTTCTAGCGCGAGCGTGTCACCCCAATCTTGGGACAGGTTTTCTCTTCCGGGCACTTGCTGCAGAAGGGACTGACCGGGGTGCAGATGAGCTGGCCGTAGCGGACCAAGAGTTCATTGAGTGGTATCCAGAATCGCCTGGGCATGAGAGAGGCCAACGCCTCTTCGGTTTGCTCAGGCGTTTTTGTTGCCACCCAGCCCAAGCGGTTTGCTATCTGGTGGACATGGCAGTCCACACAGATGGCCTCGATCTGGAAACCCAGATTGAGGGTGAGGTTCGCTGTCTTGATGCCCACTCCGGGAAGGGAGAGCAACTCTTGTTGTGTATCGGGGACTTTGCCATCAAAACGCTCGAGCAGCTGGAGGGAGATTGCCTGGATGGTCTTTGCTTTGGTTTTGTAGAAACCTGCAGGATAGATGGCATCTTCTATCTGGGAGACAGAGAGGGCGAGCATGGACTGAGGATCCTTTGCAAGCGCGAAGAGACGCTTGCTTGCCGAGAGGGTGACCTCATCCTTGGTCCTGAGGGAGATGATGGTGGCTATCAGCACCCGGTAGGGGTCGTTCTCCCGCTCGGCTATGATCGAGACGGAGGGTAGGACCCCACCTTCCTGCTGGACAGCATACCTGAAGCTGGCAAAGAGGTTGTCCCAGTAGTCTGCATCCATGCCATTTGGTAGCACACCGAAGGGAAAGATGCAACGCTCCCTTGACCTTTTTTTTGTTACGCTCTAGCGTGTTTTCATGATAATCGTACTGAAACAGCAGATCAGCGAAAAGCACAAAGAGGCTATCCGTTCCTTCCTGGTTGAGAAGGGGTATACCGTCAAGGAGATCATCGGTCAGGAAGAGACCATT
>JAAYQY010000093.1 GCA_012519125.1 Spirochaetales bacterium | reverse complement strand
CATCATCCACCCTGCACCTGATCGCTCACACCAAAACTGAGAAGGAACCGCGTAACTTCACCTTCTCTCCAGACGGCTGCCATATTTTGGTAGCCAACGGCTCCAGCAACTCAGTCTGTGTTCATCGCATAGCAGCACGGACAGGCATCCCCAGGCCCTGCAGCAACCGCCTGCGTATAGAGCAACCGGTCTGTCTGACTTTCTTATGACTGAGAAAAGAGGGCCGGCTGTACCGACCCTCTTTCTGAGTATTTGGTGGTTTTCTCGCTTACCAGTTTCTCCAGACCGTCACCTGGGTGACAGGTCTGTCAACCGGGAAGTTGGTGACGAAACGGGACAGCAGCGACGTACCGAAAATGACGCTTACCAGAAGATAGATGACCAGGAAGAGTCCTGCACCCATCAACATCCTGTTACTCTTCTTGTGACTTGTCTTCATGATTCTCTCCCTTCTGCTTCAGCTGGTCTGCATACACCTGCAGATCTTCCATCGTAAGGCCCAACGTTTCCATGGTAAGAAACAAAGCCGGGACTTCTTTCTTGAAGAATCGCTCGCGGCGCTTCTTGAGCACCAAGGAACGGGCGTCCTTAGCCGTAAAGTATCCGATACCCCGCTGGTTCTCCAGTGTTCCTTCTTCCTGGAGCAACGCATAGGTGCGGATAACCGTATTGGGATTCACCTCCAGCTCCATGGCCATATCCCTCACCGATGGAATTCTTTCCCCATCATTCCACACGCGATTGAGAATAAGGTCATGCATATACTGGGCAATCTGCAGGTAAATCGGTGAAAGTGTATTAAACTGCATCGGTAGCTTGGACCTCCTCAACCCTGAAGTACGCAGTGATCAGGCAGAACACAGGCAGTACTGCGTAGTAGAGAATCCTGCCTATGATCAGGTAGATTTTCAATGAGGTGAGCGTCTGCTCCACATAGCGTGCATCCAGATAGCTGAACGCATCGAACATCTGTACTTGGCTGCCGAACCGTATGGCAAATAGGATCCTGGCGAACAACAGGGCCAACCCACTCAAAGCCAAACCAATGACACCGATGGCCAGCACCGTCTTGATGAAATGAACCTTGTGAAAATAAGTGGCCCCCAACAAAAAGACCGAGTTCCATACCCAGTACTGCGCCAGCAACATCCAAATATCGGCATCCCTGAATGGATTGAACAAAGCCATGGGATTACCAAAGAAGAGCAACTGGATCGGTTCGGTGACCAAGCTGGTCAAGAAGAACAGCAACGTCAGTGCGATAGGATAGGCAATAGTAACAAGGACCGCTTTGGAAGCAAATTTCTCCAAGTTGGTAGCAGGCAGCATCAACCAGTCATGCTGGGTGTTCTTGCCGAACATATCCTCAGTAAACATCAGGCTGGTGATGATGAAACCACCAAGCAGCAGGAAGCTGGGGAACATCTCGCTGTACACTTCCAACGGAAAGGATGAGCGAGTATACCGGGCGATCAAACTCTGCAGCGTCTCAAAACCAAAAAGCACCAACACAATTACCAATACATAGGTGAAAAGGTCCTTCTGACTGGTTTTCACTTCTCGTTTCAGCAATGCTTGAAAACGATTCATCGTACACCCCCCTTCCCTTTCTCGATCACTACATTGAACAACGTCTCAAGGTCCAAGGGCTGACCTTCCGACTCATCACTTCTCTCACTGAGCACCATCCAGCCTCCCAATACCTTCTCAACATACATCGCGCTAGCCAAATCGGGCTCTTTCGTGGTCAGGTTGAGCACATACTTGTCAGAAACAGAAGAGGCAGTATCATTGAAGATGACCGAACCGTCATGCAGTATGATAATCGGGTCGATCAGGTTCTCCATATCCCTTACCTGGTGGGTGGAGATAATGAAGGTCCGGTTCTCCGTCATTGCAGAAGCAACCGTCTGCCTGAACTGCCGCTTGGAAGGAATATCCAAACCATTGGTCGGTTCATCGAGAATCAAAAGTGCGGTGTTTGAAGCAAGACCGAAGGAGAGCAACACCTTTTTCTTCTGGCCAAGGGACATCTGGTCGAGGCGCTGATTCAGATCAACATCAAAGTCCTTTCAGAAGCGCGCAAACTGCGTGTGGTCAAACCTGGGAT
>JAAYQY010000092.1 GCA_012519125.1 Spirochaetales bacterium | reverse complement strand
GAGATCAAGCACAGAAGATCACTGATCGGAGGCCTTGCTTCTTACAAAGTTCCTTCCTATTGGACCACCTTCCTCAGGATGTATCTTGGGGTGATGTGGTTCATCGAAGGCCTAGGGAAGATAAAAGACGGTTGGTTGACCGATACCACCGGCGGAAAAGTCTACTGGGGAGCTCCTGCAGTAGGTGTTGCAGATGCATGGGCATCGGCTAGCCAGACGGTAGCAGAGACAGTTGCCTCAGCAAGCCAGGCAGTCACTGACAGTGTAGCCTCCGTAAGCCAGGCAGCGGTACAGAGCACAAGCTCAGCCTCGCAGGTCTATGTGGAAGCAACCAGCTCTGCAACCCAAGCGGTGATAGATACTGCAGCTTCTGCCAGCCAGGCTGTCGTGGACACAGTCGCCTCAGTGAGCCAGGCAATTGCAGAAACAGGAGCAGTCAAGCAGTTTGCTCCTCCGCTCCTCTCTGAGCCGCTTGCCATCTTCACCTGGATCAACGACACGTTCGTTGCCCAGGCACCCTACCTCTTCCAGCTGATGATTGTGCTTGCCGAGATTGGAATCGGACTCGCTCTCTTTGCAGGTCTCTTCACCTTTCCCGCAGCAATCGTATCACTTGGTCTTTCGGTTATGTTCCTCATCGGAGCACTGGCAGGCAAGGAGATCCTCTGGTACATGGCTGTTTCCATCGTGATGCTCGGTGGGGCAGGCAAGGCCTTCGGACTCGACTATTGGGTTATGCCGTATATCAAGAAGATCTGGAACAAGACCCCGCTTGCCAAGAAGACATACTTCTACCTCGGAGAACCTGAGTTCACCCGCAGGCAGATGGAAAAAAAGCTTGGGAAAAAGTAGGAACTGCATGCCTTCATTCTGGAACGATGAACCACTCATCCAAGATCTGCTGAAGCAGGTGAGCCTGACCATTGAGGATACAGTCTCATCTGCACATGGTTTCATCCGCCCCATCCTGCTCGAACATGTGCGGGGTGTGGGCAAGATGTTGCGCCCTGCGTTGGTACTGATCACCAGTAAGCTGGGATCACATGACGTGACCGAAGATGCAATCAGGGTGGGTTCGGTCATCGAACTCATCCATCTGGCATCCCTGGTTCACGACGATATCCTTGATTCCGCTTCGCACAGACGCGGAAAGTCCACCATCTATGCGAAGCTTGGTGCCAAGCAAGCAGTCCTTGCAGGAGATTTTCTCCTTGCAAAGGCCTTGCTGCTGACAAGCGGCAAGGAGCGTGGCATGGACAGCAAGGTAGTCAGTGCTGCTTTGAGCAGGCTTTGCGAAAGCGAGTTGGACCAGGACGCCGGTGTTGGCAACTTCATCGTCTCGATTCCCACCTATCTGAAAAGGATTGCCGGAAAAACAGCAAGTCTATTCGCACTCAGTTGCTACAGTGGTGTTGCCCTCCAGGAGGGCCCCAAGGTGCAAACCATGCGGTGCCATAGAATCGGCTACTGCATGGGCATGGCATTCCAAATCCAAGATGACATCCTTGATTTCACCGGAAGTGCAGAAAAGCTTGGGAAAACCACTGGAAATGATCTTAAATGCGGCATTCCTACCCTGCCCCTACTCTATGCGCTCCAAGAGGAGCGAAAAAGAGGAGGATCAGAGCTTGCTTCGCTTCTTGGTGAAGCAAGTGTTCCGCTGAAGATGAGGACAGTCAGAAAGGCTCTTGATCTGGTAGAAAGCCTGGGTGGTGTACAAAAAGCCCAAATTCTTGCAGAATCCTATCAACAGCGAGCACTCAAGGATATTCATAACCTTGAGAGTGAAGAGGTGAGGCGGCAGTTTTTGAATCTGTTTGCAAAACTCTCGGGACGCTCCATATAGGAAGAGCAATGAAAGAAGAACATACCACAGATATCACTGGAGAGCAGCAGGCTTTCCACGATGCCTACGATACCACGCTGCATTATTTGCGGACACGTCAGCATATCTCCAAGCAGAAACTCATCGATGTCGAAGGAGAGCTCTACCACCTCACCGTCTACGAAGGACAGGACTGGGGTGGCCGCGGTGTGTTGAAAAATGCAGAAATCCAAGGGCAGATCTACGCGTACCTTGCCTTCATCAACGAGATGAAGAAAGAACAGGGGCTGTAGGAATCATTTTCCCCAGCCCCCTTTCGCACTACTCGCTGAGCAGCGTCTTCTGACCTTCAAGACTCCGAAGAGATGATATCTCCTCAGTCACTTCCAGAACACCCAGGTACTCAGCGTTCTCATTGCGTACCGCAAAGTATCTGATAAGGATGAACTTGGTTCCCTTCTGCAACCAGAAGGACTCACTGTCTTTCCTTCCTGCCTTGAAATCTTCAACCAGTTTTTCCACCACCTTAAGGCTCTTGGGCGGGTGACAGTGTGCCACTTCCCTACCGACGATACTGCGAGTCCTGGGGAACACACGATCCTTTCCCTCACTGAAATAGCGGACCGTATCGTCAGCACCCACGAAGGTAACATCTCCGGGAAGGGTGTTGAGCATCCAAGTAAGTTCTTCAAGGTTCATGTGACCGCTGGGAAGCACAATCTCTCCGGTGTTCTCCTGTTTGGGGGCATAGTCTTCCTTGCCGCTCATACTTGCATTCCAGCGGTACCAGGTTGTTGCATCTGAAGGACTGGCTCCCTCTATGCCACCATTGAAACAGTACCCGATATCGCCGCTGTCACGACCTACCGTAAGCCAGGCATCGCCATCCATGCAGCCCTGCAACATGGGTAGGAGAATGTTGTTCTCCTTGTCAATCATGCTGCGTACCTGCTCTTCGAGCTTTGCAAGCTCTGCCTCAAGCACCTCAGAAGAAGTTTCCAGCGTACGAATCACCAGTTTCCAAAGGTCACGAATCTCATCGTCCACACCCCACATCACCTTAGGAGGAGCGGTGATTCCTGCCTTCTCAAGATAGGGGAAGAAAAGGTTTTCCTTGCGCAGGTAATGCTTGTCCAGTTTGGAAAGCGTCTTCAGGACTGCAAGCAGATTCTTCTTGCTTTCCTCATCCTTCTGCGTTTTGTAAGCCTGGACAGCTTTGGAAAAATCACCATCGAGGAAGACCTTGAGTCCCTCATTCTCCTTGATGAAGACAAAGGCAGGATGTCCGGGGGTCTTGTCGACCTGCTTTCCCTGATGAATCTCTTCAACACTGCCTCCAAAGACAGATGCATGTACATCACACAGTTTCTGTACCTGTTCCACCTGGATTGCTCCGTCTTCCATCAACTTGCGTTCTGCAGCAGCAAGCTCTTCAGCACTTACACTTCCAAATTCAGCTTCAAACTCTTTTTTCACGTCATCACTGCTGACTCCTGCGTGCAGCTTTTCGATGATTGTCTTCAGCTTCAGTATCTTGTTTTCGTCCATGATTACTCCTATCGTATTAATTCCTACTATAATAGTATGATAAAAAGCGCCCCATTCGTGAAGCGCTCTTTCAGAGAATCTATACTTTTTTCAGATAATCAATAAGCATTGGTGATGTAGTGCTCGAGCTCACCAATCTGGAAGTCACGTTCTTCCAAAGCAGCTTTGACCACGTCGCCGATGGAAATCATACCCACAACTTTCTCACCATCAACAACTGGAAGGTGGCGGAATCGACCAGCAGTCATCAACTGGAGGCAGTCCTCCAAGCTCTGATGGGGCTTAACGTACGTCACTCCGGTGGTCATCACCTCACGTACCTTGATCTGGGCTGTATTCAGGTGCTCCAACTTCTTGGAGAAGTGCCTGATGATGTCGCGTTCTGAGAGAATTCCCTTGATATCACCTTGCTCATTCAGCACCAACAGTGCGCCGATCTTATGCTCCGTGAGCTGCAAGAGGGCATGGGAAAGAGCATCCTCAGGATTGATGCTGAACACGGCACTCCCCTTTTGATCCAAGATCGATTGTACATTTGCCATACATTACCTCCACTATGTCAATCTACGCGTCTTATCTATTTCAAGCGTACCCCACCGTTTTCAATTACGCAAGATAATTGTGCTCAGTGCGACTAAAATTCCTACTAATTTAGTAGTATAGCTATTTTTCTATCTATAGAAAAATATATGATGTAACATTATACAAGTATATTGTTGCCATAGGCAAATATTTCTGTTATATAGGTAAAAGAAAGGAATACCACCGAT
>JAAYQY010000091.1 GCA_012519125.1 Spirochaetales bacterium | reverse complement strand
CGTGACTTCCCCGGGTTTTGCATAGGGCCCTCCCCCGATGAGGGCATGGGAGGACATGTTGTAGTGGGGTGAGCGGAAGGGCCGAGTGTGCTTGAGCTCATGGCCGTCAAGCTCCCCTGCTATGCTGTAGATGGAGGAGACTTCGAGGATTTCCTGTTCGCTCATGGGAGGGAGGATGGTAGGGAGGAGTTTTGCCATCAGGGATTTGCCTGATCCAGGAATTCCTACCAAGAGGAGGTTGTGGTTGCCTGCTACCGCTGCAGCAAGGTAGGGAAGAATCTCCTCATGCCCGACGACATCAGAGTAGTCCCCATTCTGTGTTTGGGTTTGATTCTGCTTGGCATCACCGGTTCGTTGGTGTGATGATAGATGCAGGCGTTGTTCCAGATAAGCGACAACTTGGGAAACACTTTGGCAGGCGATGATGGTAAGGTCACAGACAAGAGAGGCTTCGTCGGCACAATCGAGGGGAACGATGAGGTGTGTCCAACCAAGTTTGCGGGCTTGGATTGCCATGGGAAGAACTCCGTCAAAGCCAACAAGATTCCCTGTGGTGCTGATGCCTCCGACAAAGGCGATCTCTTCCCACCCGCTCATTCTTGGTCTTACTTGTCCTGACTCAACCAGCATGCCGATAAGCATGGGAAGGTCGAGGTAGGCACCCCGCTTCTTGATGTCACTGGGACTGAGGTTGACCACTACCTTTCTGGTGGGGTAGGCATATCCGAGTTCCTCGGTGCAGGCTTCCATCCTGTCCTTCGCTTCCTTGATCGCACTGTCTCCCAACCCAACAATGGTGGTTGTCTGCAATCCTGCGATGATCGCCACTTCCACTGCCAACGGGTATCCGCTGATGCCGGTTATTCCCAAACTCCAGATCACGGTCGCCATATCATGTGCTCCTCCTTGTCCAACAAAGAGAAGAAGGAGTGGGGATTGCTTCAGATTGCTAAAAACAAGTGCAAAGCAAGGTTTTTCTTATTGTTAACAATATTGTTATTGTAAAGTTGAAGAAAAAACACCCGGAAAGGTGCTCGACAAGAGACTTAGGAAAAAGTTCTTAGCAAGAAAAAGGAAGGAAAAATACAGAGTCAACAGAAAGTTTTATTGTCACGTCTTTGTTTTTGTTGACACAACATAAAGACCGTGCTATACCTTGGATAGCAACAAAGGAGATGGCAGGAAATGACGAAGCAAACAGAAGCTCCCAAGGCAGAAACCATTGAAAAGGTAGTGACTGTATTCAAGAGGACCGAATCCATCAACGAGACGGCGCTACAGACAGAAATCTCCACTACGAAGGTGAGAAAGATCCTCATCACCGAAGGGTTGTGGGCAAGTGAGCGGTCAGAACAGATCCGTGAGCTCTCTGAACAGGGAATGAGTTCAGCTGAGATTGCAGAGATTTTGAAGATCTCTGTAACAATGGTTCAGAACTACCTGCCGTACGAGAAGGGGCTGTATGATGAGCCTGGCAAGACGGACACCGCAGTGAGAAGCGAGATGTATCGCCAGCGAAACCGTGCATATGCCCAAAAGAGCCAAGCAAGGGAGCACCCGATGGGTGCTGGCTTGGATGCCGAGCAGAACCCTGCTGGTTGAAGTGAGAAGAACCTTCGTTATGCAATGCAGCTCCATATGGAACTGCGATTCAGCCAGCTTGCTTCCATGGAAGACGAAGAGGCAAAGATGCTTGCAAAATATGGGGCTGTTGCAAAGTCAATTTCTCGGGATGTAGTGGTGCCCTCCTCCATGGCTTTGCATCAGCTCCATTTTCTCATCAACTTGGCATTTGGCTGGACGAACAGTCATTTGCACAGTTTCCAGTTGCCGCAACCGTTGTACCAGAAACTGACCGAAGGGAAGTTGCTGGAGATCGCACCGGTGTTCGGGTACTATCTGCAGTTTCCAAGCAGTACCTTCAATGATGAGTTCTGGGATGATGACTATGATG
>JAAYQY010000090.1 GCA_012519125.1 Spirochaetales bacterium | reverse complement strand
GAGCCTATCTCTTTGCCAAAGAGCTGTATGCCCCCCTGCTGCTTGAAGCCCAGAATCAGGTCCAGCAGGGTGGATTTTCCAGCCCCATTCGAACCAAGGATGGCAAGCGAGGAGCCCTCTTCAAGCTCAAAGCCGATGTTTGTGAGGGCTTGTGTCCCGCTTGGGTAGGTGTAGGTGACATACTTGATACTGAGGGCGTTCATGCTTTGCCCCCTTGGTGCTTGAGACTGAGGATGATGATGAACACGACAGCTCCGAACAAGCTGGTGAGCAGACCTATGGGAATCTCTGTAGGCAGCAGCGTCCGTCCCAAGGTGTCACACAGAAGGAGAAAGAGTGAGCCGAGCACCATGGAACCGGGTAGGCTGAAAGAGCTGTCCGAGCCGAAGAGCTTGCGTGCCAGATGCGGGGTTATCAGTCCAACCCAACCGATGAGGCCGGTGATGGAGATGGTCAGGGTGGTGCCTACGGTGGCTACGACCAGCAGGATGAGGCGGTCGCGCTTGGGATTGAGCCCTACCGAGTGTGCGGTTTTCTCCTCAAGCGAAAGGAGGTTGAGTTTCCAGCGGAAACTGAACAAGAGAAGCATGCAGGCAAGTACGGTCCAGACGATGGAGAACAGCTGCTTCCACGAGGCATTCCAAAGTCCTCCCATCATCCAGAAGGTGATGTCCTGCAGATCCTTGGTGGGTTCGGCAACCAGCTTGATCACCCCAAGTGCGCTGGAAAAAATGGCTGAGACAGCGATGCCGCTGAGTACCAGGCGAAGCAGGGAGCCACCGAAGCGGAATCGCTGGGCAAGCAGATAGCTGGCGAGCAGGGCCAAGAGGCCGAAGAGGGTGGCGCTGAGCTGGACCATCACGGTGGTGGAGCTGCCGATTACGATCATCAGAGCAGCACCAAACGCTGAGCCTTGGCTTACTCCGAGAAAGCCCGGTTCAACCAAGGGGTTGGAGAAGAGCATCTGAAAGGTGAACCCGCTTGCACTGAGCATGCTGCCCGCCACCAAGGCCAAGAGAATTCTTGGAAGTCTCACTTTCCAAAGGATGCTTTGGGCCATACCTCCCTGTCCCCAGATTGAAGAGAAGGTGAACCCAGGCTTGGGATACCTTCCTGCAAAAAGAAACAGGAGGGAGAGCAGAAGGGTGAGGATGACAAGAGAGAGAAGAATCAAGCGTCTTCTGCTCCGTTCCAGCACAAAATCTCTAGCTCTGCTCATTTCGTGTTGCCGGACACGGAAGCAGTATAGAGTGCTACCAGCTCTCCAAGCTTATCGGCATCAGACAGTTGATAGAAATCGCGATAGAAGGAAGCTACCTCAGAGCTCATGTCCAGACTCTGGTACTGCTCGGGATAGATGGTCTTGCCAAGCCATTGGAGACCCACTATCCAGGAAGCCACCGGCTGGAGATAGCTCATCATGTCATGGGGTCCGGCGAGCACCTTCTGTTCTTTCACTGCATCAAGCTGGGCCCAGATGGGGGAACTGTAGATTGCATCCACATAGGTCTGTGCAGGGTTCTTGTAGCTGACCAGGATGATCAGGTCAGCGTTCCATGCCGCAATCTGTTCAAAACTGATGGTTGACCACCCGTTGGCAGCCTTGTTTGCCCCTTTCCATACGGGTTGGGCTCCGACGGTTTCCACCATCCATGTTTGCATCCAATCATCCGGTGCAATCTTGTAGGAATAGGTGTTGTCCGTGCGGTCTCCCTGCAGCAGCAGGACTTTTACCTGCTGATCGGAAGGGATGGTCTTCGCTTTTTCTCTGATGG
>JAAYQY010000089.1 GCA_012519125.1 Spirochaetales bacterium | reverse complement strand
GGACAGGACAACATCTACCCCTTCAGCCGCTACACGGTAGGCGCAACAGTCAACGAAAAGCACCGCGTCTGGTTTACGTACCAACCCTTGCTGCTTGAGACCGCCGTTAAGTTTGAGTCAGCTGTTGATATTGGGGATTCAAATTTTAATGCCGGAGAGGCGATGGAACTCACCTACAGCTTCCCCTTTTACCGCGGTACCTACACCTATGACTTGTTGGGAAAGTATGAAGAGGCTTACCTCGGTGTTGGACTTGCCTTGCAGATCAGAAATGCATCCATCCAATTCAAGGCTGTGGATGGAACAGATATGTATGTCAGCCAGAACGTTGGCTTGGTGCCAGCTCTTGCCATCTACAGCGAGTATCGCTTCCCCTTCGGTCTTACCCTCAGTGCAGACATTGCAGGCTCGTATGCCAACCTTGCCTACATCAACGGTGCCGATTATGCGTTTGAGGGATCCATCCTGGATGCTTCTCTTCGCATGAGCTATGCAGTACGTGAGAATCTCTCCCTCTTTGCCAATGCGCGCTTCTTCGGCGGTACTGCAGACGGAGAGAGTGAAGCAGGAGGGGAAACCTGGACGGAGAGCAAGCAGAAGTACACCAAGAACAACATCGCGTCCCTTACCTTCTCAGCAGGTCTTACCTACCAGTTGTAAAAGAGTTTTCTGTTTCAATGCGCAGATTTTTCGTCTGCGCATTTTTTTGTATCTGAGCTTCACCTTTTTCTAGGCAAATGAGGCCGAGATGTGTACGATATGAGCAGAGAGGAGGTTGAAGTGCCAGCATATGCAATCGTGAACATCTTCAGCCTGTTTCCCCTCCTCTTCACCATCTATCTGGCAAAGCGTCATCTATCAGGGTCGAGACAGAATTGGTACTATATTCTTGCATCAATCATCACCATCGTGATCTTGCTGCTTGAAATCGCCCAATCGACACTAAGTGGTCGTGAAGGCACCTTCTTCCTGCTCATCCACTATCTTGCCTATTGGATAAATTTCTCCCTCACCCCAGCCATTCCCTTGGTCATTCTCTTCTACCTTGGATTCTCTATGCAGAGCATCAGGGCAAAAGTATTGCTTTCCCTTCCCGTTGGCATGAATGTCATACTCTCTGTGCTATCGATACAGAATGGCTTGGTCTTTACCATCAATGAAGCGAACCTGTATGTTCGGGGTCCCCTGTTCTTGGCAGCCACACTCATTTCCGCAGCGTATTACCTGCTGATCCTTCTTCGTCTGAAACAGATAGAGAAGCATATCATTGTACCTTCACGTCTGTTGTTGGCGATGGTCTACATCCTACCCATTGTATCGACGCTGTACCAGCTGATATTCAATGAGGAAATCTTCATCTTCAGTACGGTTGCCATTGCCCTCTTGCTCTACTATTTGATCATGCAGGAAGCAAGCTTTGACTATGACCTGCAAACAAAGGTGAGAAACCGAGTCTCCTTCGAGCATGAGATGCATGCTCTCGAACAGGCAAAACAACCTGTTGGCATTTTCATCTTCGACATGAACAACCTCAAGCAAACCAACGATGCTTGGGGACACCAAGAAGGAGATGTCCTTCTGGCGAACGTTGCAGACCTGCTGAATCAAGCATTTGGATCAGATGGTCGGATCTTTCGGGTTGGTGGTGATGAATTCTGTGTGCTGGTGGAACCACAAAAGAAAATCGATTGCATGGTATTGCTGCAGCGCTTCAAATCCCTTGTCGCCGAAGCAAACGAAGTGAGAGTTCCCTCCATCAGCATCGCCAGCGGCTATGCATGCTTCGTTCCTACAAAGGGATCTACCATCTCCAAGACATTCCATCTTGCCGACGATGCCATGTATCGTGACAAGATGAAACAGAAGCTCAAATTACGTCAGTAAGCCCAACAGTTGCATCTGCATTGAACGCAGTTCCAGCTCCCTGAGTGTTGAGAGCACCGTAAACGCGGCCTGATACCAATCCAGCTCCTTCTGCTTGAGGGCACTGGAATCGATGAGGTTTGCCTCAAACCGAATCTGCTCAGCCTCATAGATTGCCCTCTTCAGCTGATACTCCTCGAGCTGGATCAGAAGATCTATCAGGTACGAACGTATCTCCTGCACCAAGAGATCGAGGTCATCAGAAGCCTGTTCATATGCCTGCTCCACCTTAGCCTTGCTGCCAAGCAGGGCAAGTTCTGCACTCTTTTGCTGAAGGGCTGAAGAGCGTCTGAACAAATCCGTTGCACTGAACCCAATGGAGAACGAGAGTGCCGGGTCTCCATCGGAGAAAAGCTCCGAGAAGGAGTTGAAGAAACCATTGCTGTTGCTGCCGGTATAGTAGGGGGAGAGGGAGAACGAAAGTTGCAGTTGCGGTGCATCACTGAGAGAGTAGTACCCACTGTCCAACGTCGCCGACCGCAATTCAAGCAATGCACTCTGATAGGAGGCACTCTTGGCAAGATAGCGCTCCAGCAACGTCTGCGTATCCTCAGTATACTTGGCAAGTGAGAAAGGATCGAAGCCAGGAGATACCGATACTTCACCCGGAGCATTGCCTGTGAAGGTCT
>JAAYQY010000088.1 GCA_012519125.1 Spirochaetales bacterium | reverse complement strand
CGAGAGATATTTGAGTTTGTCCAAAGCGTCCGACGAGTTTGAGACAAGTTCACGAAGGAAGATTTCCTTGTTTGAATAGAGCGAGTGGATGATAAGCTGAAGCAGCTCTGATACCTCAGTCTTGAACTTTTTCTGTTCCATGATAGATTCATACCTCCAAAAGGATATACGCAAACATACTGATTTTTCCTCCCAACGGCAATTGTTCCTTAACAAAAAGACGCGCTTAGGCTATGCTTCAGCCATGAGGTTTTCCCAGCCAACTGCAGCGCGTCAGATCAATAGACTGCGCGTTTTGAATCTTGTCCTTGCAGAAGGACAACTCAGTCGAGCCGATATCGCTCGCATCCTTGCCTTGAACAAGCCCTCCACCAGCGAGATTGTCGAGCAACTGCTCTCCGAGAATCTTCTGGAAGAGCAAGGCAAGACCATCACAAGCAATGGAAGAAGACCCACAGCCCTTACCCTGAACAGCACAGCTGCTTTGGTTTTGGGTGTCGATCTTGGAGCTCTCACTACCAGTTTCTCCCTGTCAGACCTCAAGGGAAACATTCTTCGCTTTGAGCGGCTCCCCAATCCTCCCCAGCCCTCCCCCAAGGAGCATGGACAGCAGATCATCAGGACCTGCATGAAGATGGTGAAGCTGGCAAAGAGCCCTGTTTCAGGTATTGTGGTATCAATACCTGGCATTATCGGCGAAGACCAGCAGACCTTGCTCTCCCATGACTACTGGTCTTGGAAAGATGTCCCCCTGGCAAAAGCCATCGAGGTAAACACAAAGATTCCAACCATCATGGTAAACAATGTCGAGGCGATGGTGGTAGCCGAACGATGGTTTGCATCCGAGAAGGAACACTCATTCTTCTTCGTAAACTGGGCTGAGCATATCAATGCGGCCATGGTCGATGGGACCACCATCAAAACCCAAGGCAGTCGCTTCGGGCATCTTCCTTTGGCCAGCACAGGCTTGTGCAGGTGCGGCAACATCGGATGCCTGGAGACGATGGCCAGCGGCTGGGCGCTCAGCGACAAGCATCAGGGAGCAGGAGTAAAGCAACTTGCCCAGAGTGCTGATAAGCAGGTAGCCGAAGATTTGCGATCGGCTTGCCAAGCGATGGCCATGGCCTTGATCGCAGCAAGCTCGATCACTGGATGCAAGAAGATCATTCTTGCAGGGGGGCTCTCCAATCTGGATGACGATTACTTTGGCATTGTGCAATCCTTCTTCAAGGAACATGCCCATCACCAGCTTTCGCATGTCAGTATTGTCCGCTCAGCTCTGGCGGACAAAAGTGCAATGCTTGGCAGTGTTGCCGTAGCTCTGGATAGATGGGTTTTTCAGCGCACGCTGCTGGAAACGATGAGCGAGTTGCAATAAAAACCGCTACCCGAAACCGGATAGCGGCAACCTCCTTGAGAACTCTGAGACTCCTCTCTCAGAGCATGAACCCACCCGCTGGAAACATTCGGACTGGATTCGAGCAACGACACTCATGATTATTGCATGCTTTCATCGCTCTGTAAAACATTTATTTCATTATTTTTCCAATAATCCCCGACATTACCCAAATGGTATATTAACACTGTCTCGGCAATGTATTCAGCTTCCTTCGGTATAATTAATTGTGAACGATCCAGCATAGGTTCCT
>JAAYQY010000087.1 GCA_012519125.1 Spirochaetales bacterium | reverse complement strand
TTGCATCGGTATGGAAGTGGATATGCCTGCCACCTGTCTGTGTTTCAAACTCACGTACGGTCTGTACCAGCGATGCGATGTCCTGGATGGACCCCACCACATTGTTGACCAACATCAGCGAGACGAGCCTTGTCTGTTTGGTGAGTTCCTTTTTCAGGTCCTCGCAGCGGATGAAGCCGCCAGGGGCATTGAGAAAACTGACCTTCCAGCCAAGGTGCTTCAGAAGCCGTCCAAACTCACTTACCGAGGGATGCTCTATCGAACTGAGAATGACGTGCCCTTTCTGTTGTTTCCAGACAAGGCTTTGCAGTACGATGGCGTTCGCTTCGGTCGCTCCGCTGGTGAAGGTGAGTTCACCCTCTTGCACCTGCAATAGATTGGCTATACGGGTACGGCACTCCTGCAGATAGGCCTTGGCTTCAAGTCCTTTCTGGTGGAGGGCAGAGGGATTCCCAATATAGATGCTGGCGACATGTTGATAGGTTGCAAGTGCTGATTCACTCATCACCGTGGTTGCCGCATTGTCAAAATACCTAAGTTCGTGCATACAGGCCATTGTGCTTCAACACGGGATTTTTTGCAAGCATGAGCGCTCCGACACGCCTTGTCTTGCACCCCTGCAGTAGGGTATAACAATGGCTATGAAGAACGTGATGAAAGCAACGCTTGCACAGGGGAAACAGACCGATATCCTGTTTGCCGATGACCTGAAGGACCTCAGCTCCCATCTAGGGGGGTACGGAAGGCTGGTGATGTGGGTGTTTGACACCAATACTGCCAAGTTGTTCAAGCAACTGCCTCCTTCCCACGTTGTGCTTGAGAGCGGGGAGATATCCAAGAACTTCGCTTCGCTTGAGCGTATTCTCTCCAGTGCCCTCGATGAGGGCTTGGCACGAGATGGTCGAATCATCGGATTCGGGGGAGGGGTTGTCTGTGACATGGCTGCCTTTGCTTCATCAATCTACATGCGCGGTTGTCGCCTTACCTTGGTTCCCACTACCTTGCTCTCCATGGTCGATGCAGCGGTAGGGGGTAAGACAGCCATTGATTTCCACGGGGTGAAAAACATCGTCGGATCCTTCTATCCTGCAAGTGAGGTGCTCATCTGCATCGATACGCTCAGGACCCTCAGTGACAAGGAGTTCCTCAACGGTCTTGCCGAGGTGATCAAGCACGCACTGCTCAGTCAGGACGAGGAGCTCTACAAGTTTCTCTTGGTGAAGAAGAATGAGATCCTCAGCCGTGATGCAAAGACACTTGCCCAGTTGGTTGAGCTCTCCTTGGCCGTAAAACAGTGGTATATCGAGCAGGACCCCACCGAAACAATGGGGATCAGGCAGATGCTCAACCTTGGCCATACCTTCGGCCATGCCTTGGAGTCATCCTCCCACTTTGGACAGTTCAGCCACGGCGCTGCGGTTGCTTGGGGGACCTGTCGAGCCTTGGAGGCGGGAGTGACCATGCAAGTGACGGACAAGGCGTACGCTTCAGGGGCAACCAAGCTCTTCAAGAGCTACGGCTACCAGATAGATCATCGCATCGGGCGGGGTGACTGGATTGAGTTTAGGGACCATCTGCTCAAGGACAAGAAGAAGGTTGACGGAAAAGTGCTCTTCGTGTTGCTCGAAGGCCAGGGAAAAGCTGTGCTGAAAAGCATCGAGATGCCGTTGGTACAGCATCTCGTCATCGCAAAGCCCCTGTTCTGAACAACGTCTATTCGACCAGCTTCAACAACTTCCCATAGATCTTATCCACCTGTTTTGCCAGCTGCTTCTGGTTCGAGCCTTCAAGCGCATCTGCCAGTTGCAGCAGGGTGTACAGAGAGGTGTCCAACGCATCAAAGCAGTCATCGACTGAAGTGAAGCGATAGTTGCCGTTGCCGCTCTCTTCCAACGCAACAAAGTTCAATACCTTCCGGTCTTTCTTGTTTCGTGTGAACGAGAGGATCCAATCAAGGTTGTCTATCAGGTTTTGTCCAGACTCAATGGTGTACACACCAGAGGGCGGATTGTCCAAGATCCCCTTTCCAGGATTGAGCTTGCCCTGCAGTTCCAAGATGGAGAAGAACTTGTCCCCATAATGAATGTAGAAGCCTTGATGCAACAAGGTGGCGGGGAAGTTCTTCGGACGCTTGGGTGCCTTTTCGTTGGCCTGGGAGAGGTAGGCGAGATCTTCAAGCGGAATGATGGCGACCAAGCGGTCTTTCTTCTTTCCCATGACCAGAGTGGGGTAGGTTCGCTTATAGACGGTAATGGTTGCCTTGCCCTTCTCTTCACGCTGCAAGACAGCCTTCGCTTTCTTGACCTCTTCTTTCTCTTGCTTGCGGGAAGGTCTTTCTCCCTTGGCAAGTGAAGTGAGTTTTCCCAGCAGTTCTGGCGAGATGTCATCAAGCCATGCCTTATCCAAGGGGCTTACTGAGCGGGCGTAGAGCCTGCTTGTCTGGACAATCTCCCCTGCAATGATGAATTGGGGGAGGGTCTTGAAGTAGGCGCTTCCGGGGTGAATGAACACCTGGTCAGCCGTAAGACTCTTGTACATATTGCCCTTCGCCCTGATGCAGACGTATTGCAGCAGTCCACTCGCGATGCAACTGAGGTACTCACGAACCGATCCTCCGCTTGCAAGCGGAAAGCCGATGTCTGAGCAGATTTCCCCTAGCTGTTCATTGACATGCACAATCTCTTGCATACCTTGGAAGTCGAGGTAGCTGCGTTTGCAGAATTTTTGCTTCGCTTCTTTGGTGGTATTTGCCGTATACTGACGGAAAATCTGCAAGTAAGAGACAAAGTCGCCATAGTCGGTGGTATTGAATCGCTTATGGGCAGCCCTACTGAGCTCCTCCTCACCTGGAATGAATAAAAACGGTGTTTTGGTGGAAAGGAAGGAAACAGCCACCAATACCTCTTCGAGCACATCGATGTGGTTCATCATCGCTTCCACGATCACCCGTGAATGGCGGGGAAGGAGGGGGAAGCGGCACATGAGACTTCCGATGGTGGTGAGGCGGCGGTACTCGTCGATGGCTCCGATGAAGCGCAGTGTCTGCTCAGCACTGCTGATGGCACTGTGTTTGGGACGAGCGATGAAGGGGAAGTGTTCGTAGTCGTAGATGGAGAGGTCGCTCATCCTGAGCACTACCTCGCTGAGGTCGGTTCTCAGAATCTCTTCCGTACCGTACGGGAGCCTGCTCTTGTAGTCGTCCTCGCTGTAAAGTCGATAGCAGACACCAGGTCCGGTGCGCCCAGCGCGGCCCTTCCGTTGCTCACTGCTTGAGCGGCTGGTGGGGAGCGGGACCAGTGAGGTGGTGAAATCCTTTTGGTTGTAGAAGTTGATCTTGGCTATTCCACAGTCGATGACCGTGGAGATTCCATCGATGGTCACCGATGTTTCGGCAATATTGGTGGCAACCACAACCTTTGTCTTCCCCGGTGAGGTATCGTTGAAGACAGACTCCTGCTCTTCCTTGCTCAACCGCCCGAACAGCGGATAGATTTCCAGCAGTTTGTCAGGGTCAGCCATGATCAGCGCGTTCACCGTGTTGGTGATATCGAACTCCCCGCTCATGAATACCAGAATATCTCCGCTTTTTTTCTTTGCCTCAGTCATGACAATCTTGGTGATAGCCTCAACCTGGAACTCCAAGGATTCCCGTTCCAAGGGGCGATAGATGACTTCAACCGGATAGATGCGTGCATCGATGCTCACGATCGGGGCATTGTCAAAGAATTCGCTGAATATCTTGGTATTGATGGTGGCACTGGAGATGATGACCTTGAACTCAGGTCGCTCCCGCATGACACTCTTCAGAAGGCCGAGTATGAAGTCGATGTTCAGCGATCGCTCATGCGCCTCATCGACAAGGATGACAGAGTAGTTCTTGAGCAGCGGATCGGCCTTGAGTTCCATCAAGAGGATGCCGTCGGTCATGACCTTGATACGAGTGTTTGGGCCGGTGGTATCCTCGAAGCGCATCTTATAGCCGACAAAATCGTCGTCCTTTCCCACCTGCTTCTTGATGAACTCGCTGACACTGAGGGTTGCGATGCGCCTTGGCTGGGTAATGCCGACCTGCAGGGCATCAGCGTACCCTGCTTCATGAAGAATGAGCGGAATCTGGGTGGTTTTCCCGCTTCCGGTCGGACTTTCGACGATGATGACCTGATTCTGTGCCAGGCCATCGAGAATTTCCTGCCGGTGTAGATAAACCGGCAAATGTTTCATGTCTTTCAAAATAATTCCTTTTTGATGTGCAACGCTGCCTCTTCGATGGTCAGCGAAGCAATGGTCTCGCGACTTGTGAGGTTTTTCAGCGTAAGCGTTTGCCCTTCAAGTTCCTCTGCTGTGCAAAGAATGGCAAAGGGGATTGCATTGGTCTCTGCCCACTTATACTGGGCGGCAAGTTTTTTCTGTACAAGATAGACATCAACCTTGAGACCTTGGCTGCGCAAAGAACGGGCAATGCGGTCGTAGTCAGGGAAAAGAGCTGCATCGGTATTCAGGATAACGACATCCGAGGATCTTGCAGTTCCCACGATAGGGCTTTTGAGCTCTTCAAGTGCGGCAAGCAAACGGTCCAGTCCGATGGAAGATCCCACGCCTGGCAGCCTCTCCTTGGTGTAGAGAGATGCCAAGTCGTTGTATCTGCCTCCGCTGCATACCGAGCCGAAGGAGGGAAGGGAAGTGAGGAACGTCTCATACACGATGCCTGTGTAGTAGTCGAGGCCTCGGGTGATCGACGGGTCGAGGGTGAAGTGCTCAGCAATGCCTGCTCTCTTTAGATACCCGTAGATGGTTTTCATCCGTTGTGTATGCTCTTCTTCACCGCCGGCAAGTTCACTCAACCTGGAAAGGGTGGTGAGGAAGGGTTCTGCTGGATTGTCCTTGGTGATGTAGGCAAGGATCGAGCGAGCCTTCTCTTCACTGAAGGTAATCTGGGCAAGCGTTGCCAAGACTTCCTTTTCCCCAATCTTTCTCAGTTTGTCCACACTGCGAAGGATTTCAACGCTTTGTTCCAGTACTCCAAGATGCGATAAGAACGCATTGAAGAGTCCACGGTGGGCCAGACAGAACTGGTAGTCCTGCACACCCATCACCTTGAAGGAGCTGTCCATCATGGAGAGGATCTCAAAATCTGCTTCGGCATTGTCGACACCGACAATATCAAAGTCACACTGGGTGAACTCCCTGTATCGCCCTTTCTGCGGGTTCTCGCCACGCCAGACCTTATCAATGTGGTAGCGCTTGAAAGGCAGGGCGAGTTCGCTCTGATGCTGGGCAAGAAATCTGGCAAAGGGGACGGTCAGATCAAAACGCAGGGCAACATCACGCTCACCATTATCCTTGAAATGGAAGATTTGCTTGTCAGTCTCCCCACCACCTTTTCCCAACAGAACTTCAGTGTATTCCAGCACAGGAGTGTCGATGGGTACAAAACCATAGGAGGAGAAATGCTCGGAAAGCTTGTTGGTGATGGCTTTTTTGGGGATTTCCATCGCAGGCAAGAAGTCGCGGAACCCTTTCAATACTTTCGGTTCGATAATGCTCCTGGCCTTGGTTTCGTCACTCATTGATTCATACTCCTGTTGTGTTTTTGCAGTGGATGGTGTACAAAGTGTATAACGAATCGCTTATCCACTGCAATACGCGGTTCTTTTTACACCATCCAAATTACCATTGAGAGCGATATGCTGATACGATACAAACAAGACGAAAATGGGAAAACCCTGCCTGTTGCAAACATCTACACCCAATCTGAACACAAGATACAAGCCAACCTCCTCGACCGTGATGCGCTGTGGGCCATCAAGAAGCTGCAAAGCTCGGGTTCAGAGGCTTATCTGGTAGGAGGCGCGGTAAGGGATATGATGCTGGGAAACATTCCCAAGGATTATGATATTGCCACCAGCGCTTCCCCAAGACAGATTCAGCGTCTTTTCTGGAATGCACGGATCATCGGCAAGCGATTCAAGTTGGTTCATCTTGTTTTCAAGGATAAGGTGCTGGAGGTTTCCACGTTCCGCAGCGGTGAAGAGTCGGAGGACGGAAACAACAATGTGTTCGGCAGCATCGATCAGGACGCCAAGCGACGCGATTTCTCCATCAACAGTTTTTACTACGACCCTTCCACCGGCCAATTGCTTGATTTCAATCATGCAATGGAGGATTTCAAGAAGAAGCGCATCAGTTCCATCATTGACCTTGATGAGTCCTTCCAAGAGGACCCTGTCCGGATGATCAGGGCTATCAAGTACTCGGTAACCACCAATTTTTCCCTTCGTTGGAGTGTGAAGATGGCTATCCGCAAGTACTCCAATGAGCTGAGCAGGGTTTCGACGAGCAGGTTGACTGAGGAAGTGAACAAGATTCTGGCTAGTGGTCACAGCTGCAAGATCATCAACGAGTTGAAGAAGTACAAGCTTTTGGTATTCATGCTCCCTGCTTTCTCCATCTACAGCACCTTTCCCCAAGTTCAGAAGAGCCTGAAGGATCTGGATGAACGGGTGCAGTTGGCAAAGCAGGGCAAGGGCAGTGAGGTATTGCTTGCCGATATGATCATGGCTTTGGTCAATCCCTTGGTAGTCTTTGCTGACGACCAGTTGACCAGCGACCAGCGGTTCAAGGAGACCTTCCGTCAGATCAAGATTCTGATCAGTCCCATGACTCCCTCCAACTATGATGTTGAGCTTGCCAGTGAACGGCTTTTGACTGAGCGTGGTTTCAAGACCCCGCGCAACTGTGTACGAAACCAGCGCCCAACCAATCGGATCCCCAATAGAAAGGGAGCTCCGATGCCTCGAAAGAGTAGGGCCGAAGGGACGAATGCAGAGGTTTCCTCAGCTACCAAGAAGCGGAGAAATCGCAGAAGGGGGCCGAAAAAGAGTCCGGGGACCGGATCTCAGCTGCCTATCCAAACTTCTGACAATCCGAAGAGCAGTGCTGAGGCCCACGACCTCTAACCCCACTCCTCGATCTCGATATTGACCGAGGAGACAAATATCCCCCCATACTTCTCAAGGCTGTCAGCAATGTACTCCTGCAGTTCCCCCAGCGTGGTGGAAATCTGGTGTTGCATCGGCACTCTGAGCTTAACTGTCAGTGCGTAGCCTTCAGCCTTGATCTGCACCTGCACCCGTTTCACCTTGATCTGTGAGTCGAACTCATCAAGGCAGTGTGCGACCATTTGTGTCAGGGCTGCTTCACTGACGGTGACCTTCCCGTATTTGGAAAACTCAGGGCGCACAATTGTTTTCTCAAAGCTCACATTTCTTCGTTTGAAGGGGACCTTTCTCTTGTTTTTCTGGAATACCCGCATCGAGTCATAGACTATCTGGGGATAGTTGCGGGTAATCTCAATCGAGGGTACGGGGATGACATGCTTTCCTTCGGAGTAACGGATGCGCATTGCTGTCTCAATTTGCTCTTTGGTTGCGATGTCTTCGATGCGGAACAGCTTCTCAGGCTGGGGAAGATTGAGCCTTGAAGCAATTTTATAGACCATTTTTTCACTGGTGCCAATGATCAGGACCTTGTGATATTTCTCTTTTGCAAGAGCCTCGCGTACCTGGCTCTGGTGATCTGGATCATCAAACACTGCAGTGCGAACAGCAGAGAGCACATTCTCCTCACGTTTAGCGGATTTACCGGAAAGGATGCGGTCCCCACGTATCAGAAGACCATCGTCTATGATCAGATCTATATGGTATTTCTGGGCTACAAGCTTGGAACGAAAGCTCTTACCGGTCCCGCTTTTTCCGACCAGTGCGTATACTTTCGTCCCTTTCAGTTTCCAGAAAGCATATTTAAATACTCGATTCATGGTTTTCATTATACAGAAATTCTTGTACAATAATACTGCATTATTATAATTTTGCAGTCTGTTCTGACAATCATCTACATAAGGAGCGTTATGCATGCAGAAAGTACCTACGTTCAGTAAGGGTGGAGTGCATCCTGATGACAAGAAGGTATTCAGCCGTTCCCAGTCGATTGAGCGACTACCCATGCCCGGGGAGTTGGTCGTCGCACTGTCACAGCACCTTGGAGCGCCTGCGAAAGCCCTCAAAGCCAAGGGAGATACCGTAGTTCGTGGAGAAAAGATTGGAGAAGCTACCGGTTTCATCAGTGCCGACGTGCACTCCCCGGTAAGTGGGACCATCAAGGAAATCAGAAAAGTAACTCTTGCGAATAGCGTGGTTTGTGATGCATTTGTCATCATTCCCGATGAGAACCAAAGCGAGAGTCCAGCCACAACTGAAGATTGGAAAAGTCAATCGGCCAGTGAATTGCTTGCCAAGATTAAAGACCTCGGCATCGTAGGTATGGGGGGAGCAACCTTCCCTGCTCATGTGAAGTTCTCTGTTCCCAAAGACAAGAAAGTTGAAGTGTTTGTCGTCAACGGGGTAGAGTGTGAACCCTACCTGACCGCTGACTACCGCGTCATGCTTGAGAAGGGTGAAGAAACGCTTGAGGGCGCCATGATTGGAGCCAAGATCATCGGAGCAGCTCGAATCATCATCGGCATTGAAATGAACAAACCCGATGCAATCGAGCACCTGAAAAAGCTGATTGCCCAGAAGGGATATCCGATTGAAGTCATGGGCCTGAAGATGAAGTATCCCCAAGGTGATGAGAAACAGCTGCTCAAGGCAACCATCAATCGTGAGATACCATCGGGCAAGTTGCCCTTGGATGTTGGTGCCGTAGTTGCGAACATCGGTACCTGCAATGCAATCTATGAAGCGATTGTATTGGGCAAGAGCCTCTACGAACGAGTGATCAGTGTCACCGGTGAATGCATCGCCAACCCCAAGAATGTGCTTGCCCCGATAGGCACCAAGGTAAGTGATCTGCTTGCGTTCTGCGGTGGTTTCAAAAGTGAGCCGGAGAAACTTGTCAGCGGTGGTCCGATGATGGGATTCTCCTTCTTTGACGTAGATACTCCGATCACCAAGGGCTCCAGCGGTTTGCTCGCCCTTGCACCCCAGAAGAAAGTACGCCAGACGGCATGCCTGAACTGCGGACGCTGCGTTGCAGCTTGCCCGATCGGCCTGATGCCGGCAAAACTCTATCGCTACATTAGCAATGGCGAGTATGAGATGGCTATGCAGACCAGTCTCATGGACTGCAAGGAGTGCGGTTGTTGCTCCTTCGTCTGCCCAGCCCACCTCCCGCTCGTCCACACCATGAAAACCGGAAAGAAACTGGGGAGAAAGAAGAAATGAATAAACCTGCTTTGACGGTTTCCTCCTCGCCGCATCTGCATGCGAAGGCGGACACCGCATCCATCATGTGGAGCGTATCTCTTGCACTCGCTCCTGCCTCTTTGTGGGGTGTCTATGTGTTTGGATTGCGCTCTCTCTTGGTTCTGGGCGTCTCGATTCTCAGTGCCATGCTCGTTGAATATCTGCTCGGAAGAATGGGGAAGGAGTCCACCCTATGGGATGGTTCTGCCTTTTTGACCGGTCTTTTGGTCGGTATGAACATGAGCCCTTCGGTTCCCTTGTTCATCCCGTTTTTGGCCAGTGCATTTGCCATTTTCGTTGCAAAATGGACCTTTGGTGGTCTTGGTGCGAACTGGGCAAACCCCGCTCTTGCAGGTCGTGTGTTCGTGTTTTTCTCGTTCACCACCCCGATGAGCACGTATGTGAATCCACGAACCCTTGCAGCGGTGATGCCTGATGGCCTCAGTGGTGCAACCCCTCTCGGGTTTGCCAAAACTGCTCTTGCCGGGGGAACCTTGGGAATGGACAGCAATGGCTTGCTCTCCTCGGCAGGCTATCCTGCCACTGGTTTCGCCCAGTCCATCAGCCAAGCAACCGGTTTCTCAGCCTACAGCATAGATTCCTTTTTGGGAAACGTTGCAGGCTGTATTGGAGAGGTGAGTGCACTCGCCCTTTTGATCGGCGGTCTGTATTTATTGGTTCGTAAGATCATTACCTGGCACATTCCTGCCACCTACCTGCTGAGTGTTGCACTCCTTTCGTGGATTTTCGGAGGCATTCCCTCCGGTCTTGGAGTGTTCAGTGGAAGTTTCTTCCCCTCGATGTTCAGTGGTGGCCTGATGCTTGGTGCACTGTTTATGGCGACCGACTATGTGACCAGTCCCATCAGTCATAAAGGGCAGATCATCTACGGTATCGGTTGTGGATTCTTTACCTTCCTCTTCCGTTACTTCGGCAGTATGCCCGAGGCTGTTTCTGTCTCCACTCTGCTGATGAATGTCGTTACTCCAACGATTGACCGGTACATCGTCCCACGCAAGTTCGGTGATACCAAAGAACTTCGCAAGAAACAGAAGGAGGCAAAGGTATGACCAAGAATCTGAAATATGGACTGATTTTGCTCTCCATCTGTGCTGTCTGTGCATTTGCACTCGCTCTCACCAATTCGATTACCGCTCCGGTAATCCGAATGCAGGACGAGGTGAACCAGAAGAAGGCTCTTGAGGCTGTGAGCAACGGTTGGACCATCGGCACACGCAGTGAGGTCACCGACCAGGCGTATGTCACCTATACGATCGATTTGCTGGACAATAGCAGTGTGGCAGGGTACGTCGTTGGCTTGAGTACTCCCGGCTACGGTGGGCAAATGACGCTTGTCGCTTCCTATACGAACAGTGGCGAGATGCTGTTTGCTCAGCTGTTGACCCACAATGAGACTCCGGGTCTCGGTAAGAAAGCCGAGCAGGAAGGCTATATGGACAAGTTCAAGGGAAGTGGGACCGAAAAGGCTGTCCCCACCTCGAAGTCCATGCTCAGTGACGCTGACGCACAGGCAGTGAGCGGTTCCTCGGTAACCTTCACCGCAATCGCCAAGGCGATAGCAGCAGGGAGTGAGTATGTGAAAAACCTTGGGGGTGCACGATGAAAGCAAACATAAAAGAACTTACCAAAGGAATCTTCAAGGAAAACCCGGTATTTGTCATTGTCCTGGGTTTGTGTCCCGTCCTCGGTGTCTCAACCCAAGTCTCCAATGCCATCGGTATGTCGGCAGGCGTCATGTTCGTGTTGCTCTTCAGCAACATCATCATCTCCGCGTTGCGTAAGGTCATCCCTGGCAGCATTCATATTCCTGCCTACATTGTTGTCATCGCCAGCTTGGTCACGATTACCGAGATGGTCATGCATGCCTTTGTTCCCTCAGTCTACAGTGCTTTGGGTGTGTATCTGCCCTTGATTGTTGTCAACTGCATCATACTGGGAAGGGCAGAGGCGTTTGCCAGTAAGAATTCCGTGTTTGACAGCATCTTGGATGCTATCGGCATGTCCATAGGGTTTGCCCTTGGCCTCACGCTGATCGCCCTCATTCGAGAGCTGTTCGGTTCAGGAACCATCACACTGTTCCCTATGGGGAATTTCGGTGGTGGCATCAATATCCCTTGGTTCTATGACAATCCGATCAGGGTTATGGCCCTTGCTCCGGGAGCCTTGTTGATCATGGGTTATCTGAAGGCGTTCTTCGACTGGAACACTTCACGCAAGAAGGACAAATAAGATGAGTTATATTGCAATCCTGCTGACATTCATATTTATCAACAACTTCATTCTTGTTCAGTTTTTGGGACTGTGTCCGTTCATTGGTGTTTCCAAGAACAGCGAGAATGCAATCGGTATGGGTGCCTCGGTAACCTTTGTCACGACGGTTGCTTCGGTAGTCACTTGGGCAATCTACTATTTCCTCCTGGTCCCTTTCAATTTGCAGTATCTGCAGACGCTTACCTTCATTCTGGTCATCGCCAGTTTGGTACAGCTTCTGGAGATGGTGATCCAGAAGATCAGTCCGGCTCTCTACAAGGCCTTGGGTATCTATCTTCCGCTTATCACCACCAACTGTGCGGTACTTGGTATTGCCATCATCAACATCTCCAGTTCATACAATGTGATGGAAGCCTTTGTAGCAGGCCTTGCTGTTGGTCTTGGGTTTACGCTGGCAATGATACTGATGAGCAACATTCGTGAGCGTCTTGACCTGCAGCCGGTACGAGGATCGTTCCGCGGCATGCCGATTGCCTTCATCAGTGCAGGGTTGATGGCTTTGGCATTCATGGCCTTTGACAAGTCGCTGATCACCAACCTGCATCTGGTATAAGGGGGCGAGACGTGAATATTCTTTTTGCAATACTGGTAGTGGCCGTGCTCGGCGGCTTGTTTGGATTCGGCCTCTCCTATGCGGAAAAGAAGCTGGCGATCAAAAAGGATCCCAAGGTTCTTGCCCTTGAGCCGATCATGCCCGGTGCCAACTGTGGTGTGTGCGGCTATGCCGGTTGTAATGCCTATGCAGCCGCTGTTGCCTTAGGCGAAGCAGAAATTGGCTTGTGCAGTCCTGGCGGTCCTTCTTTGGTAGCCAAGATGGCAGAAATCATGGGAGCAAAAATTGAGGCCAGCGGAGAAACCCGGAGAAAGGTTGCCCATGTCATGTGCCGTGGCAACACTGAGTTCACCCTGAAGGATTACAACTATGAAGGGCTCGAGGACTGCAATGCTGCGGCACTGCTTTTCACTGGTGACAACAATTGCAAGAGCTCTTGCTTGCATTTGGGCTCCTGCATCAAAGTTTGTCCGGTTGGGGCTATCTCCAAGGACAAGGATGGGTATATCATAGTCGATGAGAAGGCATGCATCAGCTGTGAGAAATGCGTGCAGATTTGTCCCACCAATGCGATGCATATGATCTATGAGGATAGTGAGTATGTCATTGAGTGCAATAGTCATGAACCGGGAGGCAAGGTGCGCAAGCAGTGCAGTGTCGGTTGCATAGGCTGCAAGATTTGTGAAACCAAGTTTCCGGAAAGTGGATGCAAGGTTGACAGATTCCTTTCGACGTTTGATCAGATGCTTCCGCACAGCCAGATACCTGAGGCTGCTGAGGCGTGTCCGACCAAATGTATCATCAAGCGGTAACGGATGAACGTATTGATCGGTGCGTACAGTCAGATTGCCCATGGCGTTCCAGTGCCCGTTTTCGAACGGGCACTGACTGCTGTATACAAGCCTCTGCTTACGCACTTGCACCACAGCCAAGCAGTACTCCAACTTTCGTTGGGAATACCGGTGTTGGAGTGGTTGGAAACGAATCATCCTTCGATACTCTTGCTTATGGCTGATCTGGCAAGATCTGGAAAGCTGGAGTTGCTTACCGGTTCCTATCACCAAAGCATACTCAGCCTGCTTTCTCCCAAAGATCGTTCAAACCAGATAGAGATGACCACCACCTATCTTCGCAAGCGATTTGGTCAACGGTCCAAGACGCTTTTTACCTACGGGCAGGTGTTCAGCCCTCTTTACATCAACACCATGAATCTCTGCTGTGTGGATTCAATAGTCATCTCCTGTCACGATAGTGACGATCCAAAGAAAGGTTTTGACAGACCCTTTGTCATGCAGGAGATGGGAAAATCGATTACCGTCCTTCCTACCGATGATCAGGTGAGTCAGCTTCTGCTCAAGTATGCGCAGAAACAGATTGGGTTTTCCCAGATGCTGGACCGGATCCGCCAACAGCTTGCAGGGAGCGATGACTATCAGTTTGCCATGCTTAATCTTGATCATCTCTTGCAGGGAGGCATCAGCGAAGAGCAGACCATCGAGTTGTTCACCATGCTCTTTTCCTTCGAGGGCTCTCCTCTGGATGAAGTGGGATTTGGCGAGGAAATACCCAGCAAAGGGTATTTGCAGTCTGGATGGTACGGATTTGATTCTGTTCGCGGGCAATTGGAGTGCATCAACGAATTGCTGGTGCAAGACGAGAGTCTTGCATACCTGTATGGACGCTACATCACCATGGTGGAAGTGGCCAGAACGTATAAGAAAGACAAGGATATCCGAAAACGATTGGAGCAGTTGATCCAGAAAATGAGCTGCGGCACTCCTTTCTTGTGTGATGCAAATACCTCCATGCTGAGAAGCTCTGTGCGGAAGCTGATGTGGAGATACATCAGTGAAGCTGACTGTGTACTCTCCTCGCTCAAAGACTTTACCTATCCGATCGCCTTGGATTTTGACTCTGACCAGCTTGATGAGCACCTGGTTATCGGCAAGTATCTCAGTTGTGTAGTCGATGCAAAGGGTGGTTCAATTGCCGAGTTGACCTATCTTCCTTCACTGTACAACTATGGCGATGCCTTTTCTCCGCTTGCTCAGTTCGGCAGCAGCGCCCACATCCTTCACCCGATTCGAAAAGGTGAGAAACAGCGTGTGTTCACCGATGTGTTTCTTCCGAGTGATGCGTTGGTAGAGGAGTACGCAAAAGCAGATGCTTCCACGTGTTTGGATCTTGGGCAAACTGTCTATAGCTTGAGTGTTCTTGATCGCAAGAGTACCGAATATCGGCTTATTTCCACTACCGGACCGTCAGCACTCATCGGTGGGGAGATAGGCATTTCCAAGCATTTCAAATTGAGGCAGAATACTGTTTTGCTGGATATTACCCTGACCAATCTCAGTGACCATGAGATATCGTGCATCTATGGTTGTGAGATACCACTCTCTGTCGCATCCAATCGGAGTACGGTAGGGTTCATCCAGCTTGAAAACAAGAAGAACATTGCTCATGATGCAGCGGAAATCATGATCGACAACGTCAAATCGATCCGCATGTATGATGAACCGAACAGTACCAGCCTTACGTTGGTATCAGATACCCGCTTTACCTTGCTGAAAGAAGACTATACTATTGACATCTCTACCCTTCTTGGCGACGAGAAGCTCTACCAGCACACGCTGTTCATGGCTTCTTGGCCCATTCATCTCGAATGCGGGGAAGAACGAAAATTCACTCTGGGACTCAGAGTGGAGCGAAAATAAGACGAAGGAGCACTCCATGTTTTTCCAAAATAAAGGTCAGTTTGAAAGTGTAAAAGAAGAAGCCTATACCGTATGGAGGCGGCTTTGACTCCTCTGCAATGCTGAAGAAAATCCAGGAACTTGAACAGGAAAGCCTGGCTCCGGGTTTCTGGGACGACCGCAATGGTGCAGAAAAACTCTTTTCTGAGCTCAATGCACTCAAGGACTCCTATTATCCATGGAAGGAGTTGATCGATCACCTTGATGAAATGGCTGAATTGATTGATCTGTACAGTGAAGAGCCTGATAATCCTGAAGAGGAAGCGCAGATCAATGAGCAGATTGAAGAGCTTGCCCGCACCTACCAGGAACTCAAGCTGAAGACTCTTCTGGACGGAAAATTCGACAAGAATGACTGCTTTCTCACCATTCATGCAGGAGCCGGTGGCAATGAGGCCAGTGACTGGGCGAATATGCTCATGCGCATGTACCTTCGCTACTGCGAACGAAATGGGTTCAAGAGCCAGGTTTTGGATCTTCTTGAGGATGAAGGCGGCATCAAGAGTGCAACCATCAAAATCTCA
>JAAYQY010000086.1 GCA_012519125.1 Spirochaetales bacterium | reverse complement strand
GCAAGGTCCACACCAAGCTGCCCAGAAATCTACGACAACGGGGACGCTGCTCTTCAAAACTTCTGCTTCATATGTGCTCTTTGTTACGTGTTTGATCATGGTAAACTCCTCTTATACGGTATACTATACTCTCGTTTTTTCTTATCGTACAGTCAAAATACTACTTTTAATTGCTAACGGCAACTACTTGGAGGAACTTTTTTCATGATACCCATCATCGATTTGCATTGTGATACCATCCATGCCCTGGTTGCAGGAGAGCGCAGCGGCAACCTTAGGGAAAGCGACGCACACGTCGACTTGAGGTGGATGAAGGAGGCAGGAAACGTCACCACCTGTTTTGCCTTGTTCGTGGATAAGCTTGCCCACGCCAGTCCTTGGAGAAGGGCAGAGCAATTGTATGAACACTTCAAGAAAGAGCTGGAAGAAGCAAGCAATTGCATTGTCCACGTACGCTATCCGAAAGAACCGGCAAAAGCAGGTATGCAGCAGGCAATGCTCAGTGTTGAGGAGTTGGGCATTCTTGAAGGAAGACTTGATCGTGTCGCTACGCTTGCCTCGTGGGGAGTCAGGTTGGCTACCTTGACCTGGAACCATGAGAATGAGCTGGGGTTTCCTCACCATATGAAAGGTGGTCTGAAGCCCTTCGGTCATGAAGTGGTTGAAGCGTTGGAGGAGAACCAGATTCTGGTTGATGTTTCTCATCTCAATGATGAAGGGTTCTTCTCTGTTGCCGAGATGGCCAGAGCACCCTTCATCGCCAGTCATTCCAACGCACGAGCACTCACCAATCACAGCAGGAACCTCAGTGACGAGATGATCAAAACACTTGCCGACAAGGGTGGGGTGATAGGACTGAACTTCTGCCCCTCCTTCCTGAGTGAGGATTGGGGACACAGCAGCATTGAAGCAATGGTAGCCCATGCGATGCATATCCATCGGGTGGGAGGAAGTTCAGTTCTTGCGTTGGGGACCGACTATGACGGTATCAGCGGAGAGCTGGAAGTGGCGCATTACCCTGAGTTGGCCAAGCTGTATGAGGCCTTGCTGAAAGCAGGCCTCGCAAGAGAAGATCTTGAAAAGATGTGGTATGGAAATGCCCTCAGGGTGCTTGGCGAAGCTCTTTGAGCATGAGTTTTTCCGCTTCGCTGGGAATGCGTGATTCAATGCACTTCTGGATGGCTTTGCGCCTCACTTCTTCTTGCAGAACCCCTTTCTGTAAGTATGCAAGCGTCTTTTCTTTCTCTTTGCAGTAAGCCGTTGCATATGCCCACCCAAGTGCCATCACCACATAGTAGTGGTCGTTTTTCACCTTGCTCCATGCAGCAAGCACCTCGTCGAAAGTAGGCTCTTTTAGAAAGTGCAGCATCAAGGCGACGATACCTAAGCGCTGTTCATAGGGGTGGTTGCTTTTCAGCAGAGAGAGCAAGAAGGGATAGAGGGTATCTGGATAGCGACAAAGAGGTTTCAGCGAAGAGGCCAAGGAGTCATTGGTTGCCCAGCTCTCGTTGTAGGGTAGCAAGCGCACAAGATGGGAGAGTCCTTCGCCGGAAGGGAGAAGCAGCAAGCCCAACAGCTTGTAGATGACGATGATCTCTTCATACGAAGGGTTCTCGTAGGTGTAGAAATCAGAAAACGCCTTCACTCCCTCTGTTTTGGCAAGTAAGCTGGCCAGTTTGTTCAGATGGGGAGTTCTCACCCCAAGTATCGTGCGATGGGAAACCAGCAGTTTCTTGGAGAATGCAGCATAAGAAGGCTCAGCCAATTCGCTGAGCCTTCGTACGAGCGTTGCCTGGTTCACAGTCCCATGCGCTTTGCAAAGCGCATCAGGTTGTCAACCGTCTTCTCCATATCCATGGGAGCCCGGGGTTTTGCCTGTTTGAAGTCAATGGCCAAGCGGTTGATCGAGAAGATTCCGCTCACACCCTCATCATAGGCTCCCTCGACATCATCGGCGATGTCACCGACAATGGCCAATACGGGAACATTGGCTTTCTTTGCACGCCTTGCAACGCCGATGACGACCTTGCCGCGCAGTGACTGCCCGTCAATCTTTCCCTCGCCGGTGAGTACCAGGTCGGCTTTGGTGAGCAACTTGTCGAAGTTGACCGTCTCCAGAACCGTTTCAATACCCATCTGCAGGCGTGATCCGAAGAAGGCTGCCATGCCACCACCCATACCACCAGCTGCACCACTGCCGGGAATGGACTGTACGTCCATCTTGCAGTCGCGCTCGATGACCTTGGCGATGCTCTGCATGTTTGCATCGAGAATCTTCACCATTTCAGGGGTGGCTCCCTTCTGGGGCCCGAAGATGTGTGCAGCACCGGTAGGTCCGTAGTACGGATTGTCGATGTCACACATGGTGGTGATCGTCACACTCTTGAGAGCGGGATCGAGTCCGGAAGTATCGATCTTGGCAACTTTGCCCAACGTGCCCCCGGTAGGAATGAAGGACTTCCCATCCTTGTCGTAGAATTTGACACCACAGGCTGCTGCAGCTCCGCAACCTCCGTCGTTGGTGGCACTGCCACCCAGTCCGACGATGATCGTCTTGCAGCCGCTTTTTGCTGCATCGAGAATGAGCTCGCCCACACCATAGGTGGTGGTCAGGTCGGGATGCAACTCATCTCCAACCAGAGGGAGGCCGGCACAGGCCGCCATCTCGATGACTGCGGTAGTCTTCTTCACTACTCCGTAAAAGCCTTCCATGGGGAAGGCATAGGGTCCTTGGACGGTGAGGGTTCTTTTCTCGCCTCCGAGTGCCTGAAGGAAGGCATCTACGCTGCCTTCTCCTCCATCAGCTACGGGAATGCTGGTGACCACTGCGTCGCTGTAGTGTTTCTTGATTGCTCTGTCCATGATTGCACAGATCTGTTCGGAACTCATGGTTCCTTTGAAGGAATCGGGGATTAACAGGATGTTCTTCATCGTGGGCTCCTCAATGGTACCGGGGGCCTGAACCCCCGGCTTTTGTACATATTACAATAAAATGAGGGAGAAAAGCCAGATGAAAATCATACATGCGATACCTTGCAACAAGGTAACCATGGTTTGGGTGCGATACCCCTCTTCGGGCTTGAGCTTACCGAAGTTGGTGACAACCCAGAAATAACTGTCGTTTGCATGGCTGACAGTCATAGCTCCTGCACCAATCGCCATGACGGTAAGTACTGCTGCCATGGGACTTGCAAGGCCAAGGGCACTCATCATCGATGAACTTTCGGCAATGCTCCCCATGATGCCAGCAGTGGTCGTGATAGCCACTGTGGACGATCCTTGGGCAGTCTTGAGGATGGCACTGATGAGGAAGGGGAAGAAAATCCCCACCGCAGCGAGCACCTGTGCATTCTGCTTCATGAAGTCAACGAAACCAGCCCCTGCAATAACCTTGCCCAATACTCCGCCGGCAGCGGTGATGAAGAGAATGGGGCCGACTACTTTCAGCGTCTCAGTGGTCATGCTGTTGAAATGCTTCAGCGCGTCCTGACGAACCAGAAGAAGAATACCAAAGAGCAAGCCGACGGTAAGTGCGATGATCGGGGTTCCGATGAACGAACTGAGGCTTGCCACGGCTCCTTGCCACTTCATTGCCGCAGAAAGGGAGCCGAGGGCCATGCAGACGATAGGAATAAGGATCGGTGCAAGGGAGAGGAACCCGTTGGGAAGGTGTCCAAAGCTCTTGAGCAGGGTATCATAGTCCATTTCGTCTTCATCCTCGACCAGCTCCTCACCGCTCT
>JAAYQY010000085.1 GCA_012519125.1 Spirochaetales bacterium | reverse complement strand
GCCGGCCCGGTGGCCACAGCAGGGTGGACACACCCGTTCCCATCCCGAACACGGAAGTTAAGCACCCTCACGCCGATGGTACTACGGTTAGCCGTGGGAGAGTAGGTAGCCGCCGGGCCTCTTTTTTTCTTCTTTCCTCAGGTTTTTCCTACTGCCCTCCTGCTTGGAGGGTTCTTTTTTGCCCTTCCTATTGCTTACATTTACGGATATACTTGCCCGAGGAGGCTCCTGTGGCATTGATTCCCTTCTTCAAACCCACCCTTCGCAGAAAAGACATGGATGCAGTATTGCAGACCATGGTCGATGAAAGGATTGGACCGGGTGATCGCAAGAATGAGTTTCTGCGGCAGTTTTGTGCGCTGATTGGGGCAAAAGGCGGGTTTGCCCTGCGTTCTTATGTGGATACGCTGAGAATTGCTTTGCAGGCATGCAACCTTGCACCTGGAGCAAAAGTGGGGGTGAGTGTGCTCTCTCCTGCTGTCTATCAGTGGATAGCAGACCAACTGGGCCTGGTTCTGGTCCTCGGAGATATTGACAGTGAACATGGTTGTCTTTCCCAGCAAGAGGCACTAAGGCTTACCGAAGAAGGGTGTGCCGCTCTCTTGGTCCACGAGCCCATGTGCCAGATACCCTATGGTTGTGACTATCGGCAGTTCGGTAGGCCAGTCATCGAGGATTGCAGTCAGAGTCTGGGCAGCAGGTATGAGGAAGTATCAGCCGGCTCATTTGGGGATCTGGTTGTCTGTGCCTTTGAAGAGGATGGGGTGGTGAGCACAGCCGGGGGAGCCGCCTTGGTGTATACAGATGAGAAGTGGCATACCATAGTTGACGATCAGCTGGGTACGTCACGAACCTACAGCGAACTTCCTGATATGAATGCAGCGCTTGGCATCATCCAGCTGGCGACACTGGAAGAGCAACTTGCAAAAAGGAGAGAGTTCTATACTCTTTTTTCCAAGGCTCTTTTGAAGACACCAAACAAACTCTATGGAATTGGAAACATTGATTTTTTGAGCAATGGGTTCGGTTTTTGTACCGTCCTCGATTCACGGGCAGAGGATGCCATCAAATTTGCAAACAAATACCAGGTCTCTGCCAAAAAAACCTTTGCAACCTCACTTGCGACCGAGCATAGCGATCGGTTCGATCTCTTTCCAAACGCACTTCCGCCCTTTCTCAGGGCAATTTCGCTGCCAATCTATCCCTTTCTGAAGCAATCGGATGTAGAATTGCTCATGAAAGTCATCTCGCACCTGAGCTAAGGAGTCACCTATGGAACAACGGTCGGTACAGCGCGTGCTCATCATCGCGAACTGGAGAAAGGAAGCTTCGCATACCTTGTCGCAGACCATAGCGGACTACTTGCTGGAGAAGGGGATCACAAGCACAATTTTTCGTACCAATGCTGAAGACGAGGTGCTGCAAGTCGAGAAAGGAACAGACTTGGTCATCTGTCTCGGTGGAGATGGGACGGTACTGTACTGTGCACGCTACCTCCAAGACCACGGAATACCCATTCTGGCAATCAACTTGGGAACTTTTGGATTCATCACTGAAATCTCGGTTGATGAGTGGCAGGAGGCGATTGATTTCTATCTTGAGGGAAGAAATTGCATCAGCCGAAGGTTGATGATCCGCGTCTCTGTCATCCGGGATGGAGTCAAGGTATTCCATGCCCATGCCCTCAATGAGATGGTCGTCTCGTCAAGCGGCATCAGCAAAGTCATCAGTATGGCCTTACGCATCGGAGATACCGAGGCAGGCTTCTTTCGTTCGGATGGCATTATCGTTGCAACCCCCACCGGTTCGACCGGGTACAGCCTGGCAGCGGGAGGTCCCATTCTTGACGTGGATCTCTCCACACTCATCATTACCCCGATTTGCCCCTTTACGCTCTCCAACCGCCCCTTGGTGGTCAGTGGTGAGTCCAACATCACCATCTCCATTCCCTCAGGTCAGAGAACCGGTATTTCACTCTCCCTCGACGGCCAGCAGAACTTCCCCCTGATGGAG
>JAAYQY010000084.1 GCA_012519125.1 Spirochaetales bacterium | reverse complement strand
CGTCAAAGTTTTTGAAGCGGTGGCAGGCTCTGTAGGCTTGAACTTGAAAGCAGCAAAGGATGCGGGACTTGATGCCGATGCAGTGGTAGTGCACAAGGCAAGTCATACCGCCTATTTCCCTGGTTCGGAGAAGGTGAGTTTGATGCTGATTTTTGATAAGGAAAGCAAGCAGATTCTTGGTGCCCAAGCAGCCGGAAGAGTGGGAGTGGACAAGCGCATTGATGTCATCACTACCGCAATGGCTGGAAACCTGACCATCGACGACCTTGCTGAGCTTGATCTTGCGTATGCTCCACCGTTCAACTCCCCCAACGGGCCGGTGAACATGGCAGCTTTCACTGCACAGAATCATCTCAGCAACTTCAGTCCCTCCATCCTTGCAAAGGATCTGGAAACCTTCGTACTGGAGAAGCAGCCGATCGCCATCGATCTGCGTGACCCCATCACCTTCGGCAAAGCAAGCCTGAGGGGCAGCAACAACCTCAGCCAGGCAATGCTCAGGGATAATCTGGACAAGATTCCCCAAGGACATGCAATCTTGCTCATCAGCGATGACGGACAGAAAGGCCATGTGGTACTCAGAATGCTCAAGGGAGCAGGGTTTGAGGAAGTGTACAATGTCAGCGGTGGCTATCTCAGTATCGAGCGTCACGCTCGTGCAATCGGCTATGTGCACCTCGATGTTTCGCTCTTCCCCATTGAGAAAAAATCAGTGAAGAAAGAGAAGTCGGTTGTCGAAGAAGAGGAAGCGGAAGAAACAATAGCTTCCGATGGACCGGTCATCCTCGATGTCCGCACCCCGATGGAGTTTGCCATGGGAGCCTACCCTGGAGCTATCAACGTAGGACTCGATGATCTGCAGAGCTGGGCACAGGGTTTTGAGGATAAGAATCGTAAGATCATCGTCTACTGTGCTAGTGGTGCCCGCTCCAGCTACGGAATGCGTATTCTGCGACAGCTGGGATTCACTGATGTAGAGAACGGTGGTGGATTGCATCAGATGATGGCTAGACAACGCTGATTCCGTTTTGCCTATGAGTTGTACCGGCCTCGATTGAGGCCGGTTTCATCTTTCAGGAGGATGAAGGCATCTGAAGCACTGCAATAACACTGCATGAGATGGTCTTTTCCTTCGTTACTTGGAACTGAGAGACTGCGAGTTGTTTTGCAATATGATCATACGAACAGACGTACCAGGTAGGCAACGTTTGTTCAATGAGTGAATCCCTGCCATGGAATGAAGCGCAGACCAGTTCTGCGTTTTCTTCAGTGAAGTGATGTAGTTTCTCTGTCAGATGAAGATGTCCTGAGAGTACGAGGCCTACCTTGGCATCCAGCACGGTGTCCACCAACACTGTCCGCTCCCACGCATCGGAAAGACCGAAATAGTACATGTCAGGCCCCCCATAGAAGGGGATATGGGAACAGAAAATCTTGGGATTGGGATCACGGGAGGCTTGCTCGACAAGTGCTCTGAGCTGAATTCTCCCCAAACTGGCATTCCCGCTGTCCAGCAGATAGAACGAAATGCCTCCATACCCAAATCTGCGTGCCGTCTGGGCATGGATATAGCGCTCAAACAGGCTCCTTCCTCCATTTCGTACATCATGATTACCTACCAACGAGTGGGTG
>JAAYQY010000083.1 GCA_012519125.1 Spirochaetales bacterium | reverse complement strand
GAGCCACATCTTGAACCGGCTGAGGGAGAAGAGGTGTTTAACTGCTCCTCCTACCTTCTCTACCCCGGTCTCATTGATGCACACGTGCACACACCCGATACACTGCTTCGTGGGCTCTTTTGCGACAAGAGCCTCCACCAATGGTGTGACGAAAGTGAGCAAGGCCGCCTTCAGCAACGGCTCTTCGACTATCTGGACGGGTCGGTTCCAACCGATGCATTCAGAACCCTCGTGCAGTATGCATACCTGCGCTATCTCAAGACCGGGGTGGTCTGCATTGTCGAGACGGGGCAAGCCGACTTTTCCTGCCAAGCACTGGAGCGTGCAGCACAAGAAACTGGGATTAAAGCACTGGTTGATTGGTACGATGAAAAGCCAAGCGAGACTCTCCTTTCAGATACATTGATGCGAGGGACCCACCTGCCTGAAGAAGAAGACCTTAATCAAACAAGACTTGAAGAAACAAAAAAACGCATTGCTGAGGGCCTTGGCCCTTTGATGACGCACTGTCTGGAGACTACATTCCGCAGGCAGGAAGTACTCAGGAAATTCGGCATCTCCACGGTGAAGCTGCTTGCCCGGGAAGGCTTGCTCGGGAAGGATACCCTCCTCTTCCATTGCATCGAAACCGATGAGGAGGACAAGCAGTTGCTGTGTGAAAACCAAGCATATCTGGTGCACTGCCCTGTCTCAAACCAACTGTGCAGTGAAGGCACCATGGCACTTGGGCAGTTGCTCCAAGGGGGTGCACGCATCGGTTTGGGTACCGATTTCCTCACCCATGACATCTGGGAAGTGATGCGAACCACCTATCGTGAGCTGAAAATGAGCAGCCACCCACAGAGATGGAATGCAGAGCATGTCTGGAAGTTGGCTACCACCACCCCGATCCCACAGCTGTACCAAGGATCCATCAAGGTGGGAAACAGTGCTGATCTTCTTTTCATCGAGGACTCACTGGATCTTTCACCTTTAGTGGAACTTCCCACGTTTTCCAACGTGGCTTTCAATACCCTGACCTTCACCAGAGGCGAGCATATCAGAGAGGTGATGGTGAATGGGAAGTGGGTGATTCGAGACAGAAAAAGCAGTCTGGTAGATGAAGAAGCGATTGAGAAGCAGTATCGTGCGCTAGTTGCAGAAGTCTTTTCTCAGGAGCTCATCCAAGTGAGCAAGCGCAAGCTCGATTGACCACATCGGAGGGTGCGGTCTATAAGAAGAAAGATCCCTTTCTGTTTTATCAGAACGGGATCCTTCTTTTACATCGAATAATCTGTTGACCTAGAAAAGTCTCTTCATCAAAGCCCCTCGTAAGTTTGGCTTACAACCATCAAGCTTAAGAAACCGAGAACCGGAACAAATTCCATGATTGTTTCTGAGCAATAAACGGCCCTATTTCCCCTTTCTTGACCACAGGCTTGATAGTCTCAGGATTATCCTTGTCATTGACAGACTTCAAATCAGCATGGTGCAACGAGATGTGTTCAATACATTTCAACGTCGCAGGAAATCCTGTAATATCCAATGCAAGTTCCATCTCCTCATCCAAACTTCTGTTAACTAAGAAGAGATCAAGCTCATGTTCCTCTTCATGGTACACAAGCACTGCATCAGCATAGAGAACCTCACCATACTTATGGTTTTCATACGAGGGGACGTTCAAGCGAATATCGAGCACCTCTCCCCTCCCGTACTTCGAAGCATAATAGAATGGCCAGTAAATGGTCTGAACCCAGCTAGGTCCTCCATCTTCGGTAAGGATTGGAGCAATGACATTTACCAACTGAGCAAGACAGGCAATCTTCACCCGGTCACAGTGCTTAAGCAAGCTGTTGAGCACACACCCAACCACCAAGGCGTCCTCAAAGGTATACACATCCTCCAGAAGATGCTTTCCAACTTTCCAGTCAGGTTCCTCTTTATCTTGTTCATTGGAATGAAACCAGACATTCCACTCATCGAATGAGAGGTACATCGTCTTTGTTGAACGCTTTTTTGCCTTGACATAGTCACAGACATGTACAACGGTCTCAATAAACTGATCCATTCTCTTGCTTGAGGCAAGGAAGGTTTCAGTATCATCATTATCATTTCTGAAGTACATATGCAATGAAAGATAGTCAGCAATATCCCAGGTGTGTTCAAGAACCGTTTCCTCCCATGCAGGGAATGTGGGCATGCTGCTACTGCTTGAACCACAGGCAACCAACTCAAGGCTGGGATCAAAAAGTTTCAAGGCCTTTCCTACTTCAGAGGCAAGACGTCCATACTCCTCGGCAGACTTATGGCCTACCTGCCATGGTCCATCCATTTCATTTCCCAAGCACCACATTTTGATATCATACGGAGCTTCTGAACCATGGCTCTTTCTCAGTTCACTTAACTCAGTACCTCCAGGGAAATTACAATACTCCACGAGGTCCTTTGCCTCATCGATGCCGCGAGTGCCCAGATTGAGTGCCATCATTGGCTCAGTACCCACTTTCTGGCACCAATTCAAGAATTCCTTGATTCCAAATTGATTGGGATCCAGAGCCTTCCAAGCAAGGTCAATCCGCATGGGCCTCTCTTCCAGTGGACCGACTGAATCTTCCCAGCGATGGTTGGACACATAGTTTCCACCTGGGAATCGTACCAAAGGAACATCAAGATCCCTCACTAGTTTCATGACATCAGTACGCAGTCCATCCTCATCAGAAAGCGGATGGTCTTTCTCATACAGACCTCCATACACACAGCGTCCCAACTGTTCAACAAAGGAACCGAACAACCGCTTATCAACGGTACCAATTACAAATTCAGAGGAAGCATAAACTGTACATTTCACGAACGTTTCTCCTACTGTATCAACCCTTAACACCACCGCTGGTAAGTCCAGCAATGAAATAACGTTGGAAGAATATGAATACGATGATGATCGGCAATGTAGCCGCCAAAGCGCCGATCAGTAAGAGATCATACGCACTATTGTAAGGTGTGAGCAATGTATTCAGCCCAATGGGCAAGGTGAACTTGGTACCACTTCTCAATACAATCAATGGCCAAAGGAAGTTGTTCCAGCTTTGCATGGACATGAAAATGGCCATGGCAGAAAAAGCAGGAGGCATAATGGGAACGACAATCCTGAAAAAGATCGCATACTCATTCAAGCCATCTACACGCCCAGCATCAATCAAATCACGAGGGATCCCATCGATATACTGCTTAAAGAAGAAAATGGCAAAAGGAGAGACTATCATGGGGAGGAAGACGCCCCAGAAGGTGTCCATCAAGGAAATGGTAATCATCAACTTATACAAAGGAAGAATGAGAATCTGGATCGGTACAAGCATCAGGAATATCACCAGCGTTGTTACTGCTTTCTTTCCCTTGAATCGGTACACCGAAAGCCCATACGCTACGAAAGAACTAAAAAAGAGTGCAAGTGAAGCCTGCAGCACCAACAGCAACAGACTATTCTTGAACCAGATGAAATAGATACCTTCTCGTATGGTGTACAGGCCCTTTACCGTAGCAAAATTCATACCGGTGGGAATAAGAGTCTGCATAGTTATTCCATACCGAAGGAGATCTCTGCCTGGTCGAAAAGCTGCCAAGACCAGCGAATAGAGCGGCAAGATGTACACGAAGCATAAAAGAACCAATACAATATGCTTAATAATGGACTTTCGTGACAAGCGGAGGTTTGGTCTCATTTTTGCCTCCCTTCTGTATCAAAGAAACCGAACGTTTTCAAAAAGGTTGTGTTTAAGGTAAAGACAATGAGCAGCAGAACAATCCCAATTGCACTGGTCATACCCATTTCTCCCTCTTGGAAGCCTTTCTTATACAGATACCCCACAATAGTCAGTCCTGCATTGTTAGGAGAAGCAGTACCTGCCCAGAGAATATAACTCTCCTCAAACATAGCAAGTCCACCAAAAATGGAGATGGTGGTTACAAAGATCGTAGTGTTCTTTACCAAAGGAATGGTAATTCTCCAGAGTTTCTGTAGTGGTGATGCTCCATCGATATCTGCTGCCTCATACAGTTCATCAGGAATTGCCTGCAAGCCTGAAAGGAAATAGATGATGTTCACCCCTACCCAGCGCCATAGCGCAAGAATCAGAAGCAAAATCATTGCTTGGGAAGGACCCCCAAGTAACCACTGTCTTGGTTCAGCTCCCAATGCGATGGCAATCGTATTGACAATGCTTCTGTTACTGGAGGCGAATAGTAATCGCATGATTGTTCCAGCAACAACTACAGATATCAAAGTTGGTACATACAGAATTGAGCGGTATATCGTATTAACTGTTTTGTTTCCAGAATTAAGCCAAACAGAAAGCAACAAAGGAAGGGGGATGAGCAATGTTATGGTATAGACAGTGTAGCGAAAGCTATTTTTCAGAGCTACCTTAAACTCTGGATTGTTGAGTTTTCGATAATTTTCCAGGCCGATGAATTCAACCTGACCCGGATATACCAGCTGGAATCCCATGATGAAGGTGCTGATGATGGGGTATAAATAGAAGATGAGGAACGATGCAATAAAGGGGAAAATGAAGACATACGGTGTTATCCTTGAGGTCCCAATTGTTTGCTTGAGCTTCATTTACACCTCCTTAACAAGTATTTAGGCAAGGATACGCCAAATACATGGCGTATCCTTTCGAAACGATGATCACTCTGTTAGCGGGACAGGTCTGCACCTTCCTTGAGGGCCTCGGCAGGACTCTTGTTCTGCTGCTGTAATGCCTGAATCATGACAGATGAATTGACGCGGTCGATGACTGCGGGAAGTCTATCTTTGACATTAACACTGTTGATCTCATCCTTGATCTCCAGAAGCATACCAAAGATATCATCATTCACATAGTAATTGGTGAACTTGTTGGGGGCGTTCATCCGAGGATTGTCCCAGACATCCCAACGGGGAGGATCAAATCCGAGGTCTTCCCAGATTCTCAGGTTGCCTTCCTCAGATCCCTTTGCGAACATCAGGAAGTCCTTGGCGAGCTCCATGTCTTTTGCCTGTTTGGTGACTGCAGTACCAGTCCCGCCCATACCGGCAGAGCGCTTGCCATCGGCAGTCCACTTGGGCATCGGGAGAATCAGGATCTTCTTGGACAGGTCCGGCATGTAGTCGGTGAACCTGTTCATGTACCACATCGGCATCCACATGGCTGCAGCGCCGCCGTCATTCATGAATCCATAATACTCTTCTGCGTGATGGTTTCCACCAGGAGCAGCAATGGCTGCACCACTGTTCAACAGGTCCTTCAGGTACTGAAGGGTTTTCACGTTGGTAGCGTTGTCAAGGATGACATTGCCATCTGCATCAACAAAATCGGAACCCTGCTGGGCAATCATCGGCCAGAAAGACCATTGGCCATTGACTTCAACCGTAGCCATCGGCTTGCCGGTCTTTGCCTTCACAATCTTTCCCATCTCCATGAAATCATCCCAAGTCTTGATCGCATAGGGATCTACGCCTGCAGCCTTCAGGATTTCCACATTGTAGAAAATGACTGAGGCACCAACGTGGAACGGCAAGCCATAGTTCTGTCCGTCCTTGCTGTAGATATCAAGGCGGGCGGTGATGAACTTGTCACGAACCGGGTCAATGACATCATTGAGGGAAGCGAGTTGGATATCGCCCTTCATGAAGTTCGGGAATTTGCCGATTTCGATGTCCACCATGTCGGGAGCACCAGTACCTGCCTGCAGGGATACCAACAGCTTGGTGTGCATATCCTCAAACGGCAATACTTCCGGCTTGAAGATGATCTTCCGATCAGGATTCTGCTCATTCCACAGCTTGGCCATGGTTTTGTAGAAGTCCATGTGAAGATCCTG
>JAAYQY010000082.1 GCA_012519125.1 Spirochaetales bacterium | reverse complement strand
GAGAGTTCTCGTATGAAGAAAAACAAGGTTTTGACAGTATTGTTGGTACTGCTGCTTGTAGGGACAGCCCTGTTCGCCCAGGCGACCGGTGAGACCGCAAGCACGAAGCTGTGGCCCAAAACCCAGCCCGTAGTCTATGTTGGTTTTGGAGCTGGTGGCGGAACCGATACCGCAGTTCGTCCGGTTATTGCCAAGATGGAAGAGTACCTTGGTGAGACCATCAACGTGGTGAACCAGGCCGGTGCCGCTTCTGCAGTTGCAGCCAACACCGTCATGTACACCAAGGACCACGATGGGTACAGCATGTTCGCAACCGGTAGTGCCCCGATTTCCGGCTTCCGTGTCATGGACACCAGCAAGACCTACTGGGCTGACTGGGCTTCCTTCCACCCCTACATGGGTGCAGCAGCTTTGGTCGTCCGCACCGATTCCCCAATCCAGACCTATGCGGAAGCTATCGCATACCTGAAGACCAAGAAGGTCAACTTCGCGATCAGCGGATTCGGCGTAGGCCCGCACGTCCTCTTTGAGGCCGTCCGTGACGTCGCTGGTGTTGCCACCCCCAACTACATCACCGCAGGTTCCTGCCGCCAGGCCGGTATCAACGTAATCGCCGGTGATGCAGAGATTTCGATGGCAACCTTCTCGTCGGTCATCGACTTCATCAAGGCTGGACAGCTTCGCGCTCTGGCTATCACTGATACCAAGGATTACACCGACTTTGGCATGAACATCCCTTCCATCACGAAGGTGCAGGCCAATGCCGAGAACATCCCCTTGCTCAGCGAGACCTGGCCGATCCTGATTCCGCGTGATGCTCCTGCGAACATCGTCGCCAAGCTGACCGAAGCCTTCTACTGGGCAGTGAAGCAGCCTGAGATCGTTGACTATGCAAAGAACCAGGGTCTGGTTATTGCAGGATATGCCGGTGAAGATGCCGACAAGTTCCTTGCCATCCAGGAAGCTGGTTATGCATGGACCCTCCACAACGTTGGTTCCACCGTTGTCAGCCCCGAGAAGTTCGGCATTCCCAAGCTTGCCGCCTTCAACTGGGACGTGGCAAAGCAGCAGATCAAGAAGTAAGTGATCTTCTTATGGGAGGTGGGGCAACCTGCCTCCCATATCTCAAAAAAAGGATAGTTGCATGAGCCAAACACAGAAAACAACCACTTCCGACCTCATCATGGGCATACTCATGTTGGTATTCGGAATCTATTTGATTTTTGCATCCCTGAATATGAAGGTGTACAGTACCTTCTTGGATGCTCCGGGCTTTTTCCCCCTGATTCTGGGAATCATCTTCATACTTTTCTCCCTGGTCATGCTCGTTGGAGCATTGAGGGGAGGAAGCATTGAGGATGCGAAGAAGACCTTCCACAAGGAGAGCCTAGCAGCACTGTTTCTCAGCAGCCAAGCCAAGCGCGTCTTCATTCTCTCGTTCTTCATGGTGGTGTATATCTACGGCCTGATCGGTAGGGTCCACTTCGCCATTGCCACCGTCATCTACTTGTTTGCAACGTTCTGGTACCTCAAGTCCACCACACTGCTGAAGAGTATCATCATCTCGGTGTTGTCGGCGTTGATCATCAGTGCGGTCTTCCAGTACGCATTCAGAATTCCTCTTCCATAAAGGCGGGAAATCCTATGTTTGAAGCATTCAGTCAGCAATTTGCCTTGTTCGGATCCGCGGCAGTACAAGCCTTCGGATTCCCACAAGTATTCGTAACCATGGCAGCTACCGTGGCCGGTATCATCGTCGGGGCAATCCCCGGTTTGACTGCTACCATGGCCCTCGCACTTCTGATCAACCTGACCTACTCCATGCAACTGCCGGTTGCCGTCGCATTCCTGTTGGGGGTGTACGTAGGGGCGGTCATGGGCGGCTGTTACTCGGCCATCATGATCAACATCCCCGGCACCCCTAGCGCAGCCGCAACCGCCTTGGACGGGTTCATCCTGGCCAAGAAAGGGCATGGCGGACAGGCCATCGGGGTCGGCGTCATCGCATCCTTCGTCGGGACGCTTTTCTCGATCCTCATCCTGATCTTCCTTACTCCGTTCCTCTACAAGATTGCACTGAAGTTCGGCCAGTGGGAGTACTTCCTCATCTCCGTCTTCGGCATCATGATCTGTGGCAACCTCTCTACGCAGAGTACTCCCATCAAGGGATGGATCGTCGGGTTCCTGGGCTTCTTCACCGCCATGATCGGGCTTGACGCCGTGTATGCCTATCCG
>JAAYQY010000081.1 GCA_012519125.1 Spirochaetales bacterium | reverse complement strand
TACCATGGCAAACGTAGATATCAGAATTCGTGCGGTGGAGAGTCTTGCCACTCCTGAGGAGTTGGTGAAGCAGTACCCTGTTGATGAGGAAACTGCTGCATTCATCCATCGCTCGCGGCAGACAGTCAACGATATCATTCAAGGAAGGGACCAGCGATTGCTCGCAATCGTAGGTCCCTGTTCTCTGCATGACCCCGTTGCAGCCCTTGAGTATGCGAGAAAGCTCAAACAGCTCTCCGAAACCCTCTCCGATGAGATGTTCATCGTCATGAGGACGTATTTTGAAAAACCAAGGACAGTAGGTGGCTGGAAAGGCTTGATCCTCGACCCGCTTATGGATGGTTCGTATGACATTGCCGGGGGTATCGAACTTGCCCGCTCCCTCTTGCTGAAGATCATCGAAGAGGGGTTGCCGGTTGGTTGTGAGGTTCTCGACCCCATCATTCCCCAATACATCGATGAACTGATGAGTTGGTCGAGTATCGGAGCAAGGACGACCGAAAGCCAGATACACCGCAACCTTGCCAGTGGCCTGAGCGTAGCGGTTGGATTCAAGAACAGCACCAGCGGGGATTTGGTCAACGCAATCAACGCAATCAAGAGTGCACATCAGCCGGCCTCATTCATCGGTATGGATGGAAACGGGGCGAGCGCCATCTTCCGCACCACAGGCAATGATTGCTGTCACTTGATCTTGCGCGGCGGTGATGACAGCCCAAACTACTATGAGGATGATGTGGAGAGTGCACGCCTTCTGATGGAGAAGGAGGAGATGAATCCTGCCATCATCATCGATTGCAGCCATGCAAATTCACGAAAGAACTACGAACGACAGAAACGAGTGCTCCGAACCGTCATAGACCAGGTCTGCTGGGGTGAGAAATCAATCAGAGGCTTCATGCTGGAGAGTAATCTGGCTCCCGGTTGCCAAAAGATTCCTTCCGACCTTTCCCAGCTCAAGTACGGGGTCTCGGTAACCGATGCGTGCATCGGTTGGGAAGAGACCGAGCGCATACTGGTACATGCTTGCGAATTGCTTCGCAAGGCTCGACTCGAAGGTGGTTTTGTCCAACCACTCTGAGGATGGGAGGTTCATATGGTCCCCTCTGTATTGGTGATTCTTGCTGATGGATTTGAAGAGATTGAGGCAATCTGCCCGATCGATCTGCTTCGCCGAAGTGGTGCAAAGGTGACGGTAGCCGGTCTTGCCGCGCTTGAAGTCAGGGGTTCTCATGCTGTGGTGGTCAAGGCTGATACGGTGCTTGGCGATTGCCGTGACATGACCTTCGACTGTGTTGTTCTTCCCGGTGGAGGGCAGGGCTCTGAGCATCTGGCTGCCTCCTTTGAGGTGTTGGAGACGGTGATCAAGACAGCGCAAAGCGGTGTGGTTGCTGCAATCTGCGCTGCCCCTGCCGTGGTGCTGGGAAAAACCGGACTGCTTGACGGCAAGCGTGTAACCGGCTATCCGGGCACTGAGACTCGCTGCCCATCGCTGAAGCTGAGCGATGAGAAGGTCATCACCGATGGCAATCTCATCACCGCCCAGGCTGCCGGTAGTGCCATTGCATTTTCCTTGGCTATCATTGCCAAGTTGTTCAACCAAGAGACGGCAGACAAAATTGCTCAGCAAGTGAAATATTGAAGGTGGGAATGTGAAAGCAAGAGGTTTTGACAACGAGAAGTATCTTGAGGAGCAGAGGCACTACATCCTCGAGCGGGTGAAGATGAGTGATGGCAAGCTCTATCTGGAGTGTGGAGGCAAGCTGCTCTTCGACTATCATGCAGCGCGTGTGCTGCCAGGCTTTGACCCGAATGTGAAAATGCGGGTCTTCCAGTCACTCAAGGACCAGATAGATGTCATCATCTGCATCCATAGTGGAGATATCGAGCGACGCAAGATGCGCAGTGACTTCGGCATCACCTATGATACCGATGTCTTCAAGATGATCGACGATTTCTCCAAGTGGGGACTGAAGGTTACCAAGGTGGTCATCACCCGCTTTGATGAGGAGCCTGGCGCCATCCAGTTCAAGAATATTCTCGAGCAACGGGGTATTACTGTCTACACCCATAAGGCAACCCGGGGATATCCCAACGATGTGGATCTTATCGTAAGCGACGAGGGCTATGGAGCCAATCCCTATATTGAGACCGACCGGCCGGTGGTCATTGTCACCGCTCCTGGCCCTGGGTCTGGAAAGCTGGGTACCTGTCTCTCCCAGATGTACCACGACTACAAAGCCGGGCTGAGAAGCGGATACTCGAAATTTGAAACCTTTCCGATCTGGAACCTTCCCATCGACCATCCGGTGAACATCGCCTATGAGAGTGCTACTGCTGACATTGGTGACAAAAACCTCATCGACCACTTTCACGCAAGTGCCTACAACCAGATTACCGTGAACTATTCTCGCGACCTTGAGGCATATCCCTTGCTCAACAGGATCCTGGCAAAGATTACCGGAGTGGAGTGCATCTACAAGAGCCCGACTGACATGGGTGTCAACCGATGCGGCTATGGCATCATTGACGACCAGGTGGTCCGCAAAGCAGGGCAGCAGGAGATCATCCGACGATACTACCGCGCCGCCTGTGAGTATGTGCAGGGAATCGGGAGCAAGGAGACGGTGGAGCGAAGCCGTTCCATCATGGAGGGTGCCAAACTCAGCACAGCAGACAGGGCTGTGGTGCCGGCAGCTTCAGCTGCGTTGGAATCCGGCATTGAGCGAGGGAAGGGCATCAATGGCATTGTGTGTGCTGCGGCAATCGAGCTTCCTGATGGAACCATCGTCACCGGGTGCAACTCTCCGCTTTTGCATGCCTCATCAGCGTTGATTCTCAATGCAGTGAAGGTGCTTGCCCACATCGACCATGAGGTGGATCTGATTCCTCCCGCCATTGTCAAATCGGTAACATCCATGAAACGGGATGTACTGAAGGGTAGGGGCGTGAGCCTGAACTTGGATGAGGTGCTGATCTGCCTTGCCATGAGCTGTGCCATCAGCGATGATGCAAAAAGAGCTTCAGCAGTGCTTCCCCAGCTGAATGGTTGTGAAGTGCATATGACTCACATTCCCAGTTCAGGAGACTCCTCAGGGCTGCGAAAGCTGGTGCTCAACGTAACCAGCGACCCGCGCTTTCCCTCTTCGAATCTCTATAATCCTGCCTGATTCACCCGAACAGGCCGGCCATGAATGGAAGAACCCCTAGGACTGCCAGGATGCGAAAGGTGTGCATCAGGACAATCTTGGGGGTTTCCAGGCCCAGCTCGTCACTGATCAGTCCCATCTCCTGGATTCCTCCGGGAGTTGCTGAAAAGAGGGCGGTCGCCCAGCTCAGGTGACAGACTTTGTGCAGGATGAAGGCAGCAACAAAGGCCATGAAGAAGAGCTCCACAACCAAAATCAGTGCGGGTACAAGCAATATATGCATCGAAGCGAAGGAACTGAGGGTGATTCTGCTTCCTATGTAGGTGCCGGCAGCTATCTGGACCATCACTTTCAGTGATAGTGGATAGGACGCCCTGTCCGAGCCAAGGTTCAGCACTGCCACCGCCAGGATGGCACCAAGGATGGCCCCCGCAGGGATGGAGAGCGCATGGAAGGCCAGACCTCCTGACAAGGCACAGAGGAAGGTCAACATATGATAGGGAATGGTTCCTTCCTTGCGTGTGAGCACAAGCGTTTTCTCCTTTGCCTGTGAGCCGATGCCAAGCATCTTCCGTATCATGGGAGGGAAGACCAGGATTACGGTGACCAAACGGAAGAGCTGCAGAAGGGCAACATGCTCCATAACTGCACCGAAGTCAGTAGCTACGAGGGCGAGATCGGAGACTCCCCCCGGTGCACATGCAAAAAAGGATGTCATGAAGCTCAGCTCAGTGGAGTACTCCATGATGAAGGCAAACAACAGGTTTGTTGCAAGCAGTACGGTCATGAGGATGAACACAGGAAGAGCCATGCTGCGCAGCGAGCGGATGTCAGAACGGGTGAACCGTGTCCCGATAACCAGGCCGGAGAGGATTTGTATGAATAATCTCAGTTCATAAGGATACAAAAGGTCTGTTGTATACACACTGTTGATCAACATTGCGGCAAGCAAAGCCCCAACAAGAGCTCCTGCTGGGAGCCGGAATTTTCGTAGAAAAAGTCCTCCGGCAGTTCCCACAATATGCAGTATAAGCAGATACAGAAGCAAATTCATAAGGATTCCTTGATTCTCAGCGGAACAGGCTTGTATCCCGCTCACCCGTTGTGATAAGTAGGAGCATTGTAGCACAGCATTTAGTGAAGGTGAATCATTTGTATACAATTTTGTTGGTATTGACGTGGACACAGGCTACTGATACCTTCTAGATATGAAATTATCGACAAAAGGTAGATATTCCCTGCAAACCTTGGTGTATCTGGCAACATGCAGGGAGAATTGCAGCATTCGCAGCATCAGTGAAGCAACTGGCATCAGCAGTGGCTATCTTGAGCAGCTGATGATTCCTCTTCGCAAAGCTGAGCTGGTGGAAGCTGAGCGTGGTGTGCAGGGAGGGTACCGACTTGCCCGTCCTGATATCACCTGTCAAGAGGTGCTTTCAGCAAGTGAGGGTGATTTCGAGCCTGTTCCTTGCAAAGGGTGCGAACGCACCGACGCCTGCAAGACCCATCAGATCTGGGCTTTGCTCCAGAGTGCCGTTGTCGATTTTTCCAAGCAGGTTACGATAGCTGAGCTTGCATCTCATCTGGTGGAAAGCGAAGCAGGGGGTGGAATTTGAAAATCTCAACCCGTGGCCGATATGGCCTGAGACTCCTTGTTGATATAGCAGAGCATGGTATGGAAGGACCAATAGCCCTCTCAATCGTCGCCCAGCGACAGAAACTCAGTGAGAAGTACCTTCAGCAGGTTGCCTTGCTGTTGACCCGCAACAACTTTCTCCTCTCCGTCAAAGGTTCCGGAGGAGGGTATCTGCTCAGCCGAAGTCCTGAGCAGATTTTCATCTATGATGTGTTGGATGTCTTGGAGGGCAATATCGCTTTTGAGGAACTCCCTCAGGGTGAGGAGAGTGCCATCGAGCGTTCCATCCGCCTTCACTTCTACCAGAAACTCGACCAGGAAGTGAAAAAGGTGTTTGAGGGGCTGACTCTCGCTGAGGTTACCAAAGCAGAGTGGTTTACCTACGTAATCTAGGGGGTTGACGCTCAGCCTCCTTTGAATTACTATTATATCTACAATATTACTAGGATATAAAGATTCAGCAGTTGGAGGCAGATACGATGAGTGGCCATATATACGAGAACATCACCGAGAAAATCGGACATACCCCTTTGATCAGGATCAATCGCTTGAACACAGGCTCTGCCACTGTGTTGGTGAAGGTGGAGAGCTTCAATCCTCTTTCCAGCGTCAAGGACAGGATTGCCCTGGCCATGATCGAGGGAGCTGAAAAGCGAAATCTCATTCAACAAGGCTCGGTCATCATCGAACCCACCAGTGGAAACACTGGAGTGGGACTTGCCTATATCTGTGCAGTGAAAGGGTATCACCTTATCATCACCATGCCCGAGACCATGAGCATGGAGCGGCGCAAGCTGCTCACCGCCCTTGGAGCTGAATTGGTGCTTACCGATGGTTCGCTGGGCATGAAGGGTGCAATCGCAAAGGCAGAGGAAATCTCCCGCCACACACCCAACTCCTTCATCCCCTCCCAGTTCGAAAACCCTGACAATCCTGACGTTCACTACCGGACTACCGGTCCTGAAATCTGGGAAGATGCCGACAAGCAAGTCGATATCTTCGTTGCCGGAGTTGGCACCGGTGGTACCGTTTCTGGCGTAGGTCGCTACCTGAAGGAACAGAAGAGTACGATTCACGTCGTTGCAGTGGAACCTGCAACCAGCCCGGTCCTCAGTGAAGGGCATGGTGGACCGCATAAGATTCAGGGGATTGGTGCTGGGTTCATCCCCTCTACCCTTGATCGATCGATCATTGATGAGATTGTGACTGTTGAGGATGCAAAAGCCGGTGAGGTTGCCCGCCTGGCCGCCAAGAGGGAGGGCTTGCTTGTAGGCATCAGCAGTGGAGCCGCCCTCAGCGTAGCACTTGATCTGGCGCAGATGCCAGCGAACGCAGGAAAGACCATCGTGGCAGTTCTTCCCGATACTGGGGAGCGTTATCTCTCAACCTGGCTTTTCAGCGAGAGTTGAACACGCTCTTGAGAACCTCGGTATCTATGGTACAATAGGGTATGAGAGAGCTGTTCAAATATCCGGTTGTCCAGGCAGCGCGGACGGCAGCATCCTACCAGCTGCTGAGCCAAGAGGCTCTGCATGCGATGGGGATCGCTCATGTGCAGCGCACGTTGGAACAACAACAGTTTGAGATTCTCTTCCATAGTGAAGCCTTGCAGCGCTATCCGCACCTGAAGGCCTATCGGGAGGGAGAGCGCCTTTGGTGGGTGATTGTCGAGAGTTCGATGTATCCACAGACTCCCTCTCTTGGCTCAGATGTAGCGCGCCAACTGCTCCTTCATGCCAAGAGTGAGGATGCGAAGGTGTTCTATGCTCCGGTCATGTTCATCAACACCAAGAACCAGAATCTTGGTTTGCCCAGTCGGAATGGACAGTTTACCGCTCTTTTCAATGGATTCATTCCAATCGGCAGAACGTAGGCTTGCTTGCATTGCACCTCCACCTTTGGTAGAGTGGCGCTATGGACATCAATTTGGAACAGACCCTGTTTTGTGGTCAGAGTTTTGCTTGGACAAAAACGGGATCGCTGTATGAAGCGGTCCTGTTTGGTCGTTGCATACGCCTTGACGAACAGAGCTTTGCTTCAGTTGTTGCTGATGATCCTGAGCTCGCTGCCTATTTTGATATGGATTGGGAGTATGCGAAGGCCCAATCGTACCTAAGTTCTCTCGATCCTTATCTTGCCTCCTGCATCACTCGGTATGAGGGCTTGCACCTGCTCAACCAGGATCCCTGGGAAGTGCTCATCTCCTTCCTATTGAGCCAGAACAACAACATCAAGCGCATCAGGAGCATGTACCAGACCTTGTGCCGGGCGTTTGGCAGTGAAGTGGGAACACAGAAGTTTGCCTTTCCCTCCCCGCAACAACTCGAAATGGCAACCGAAGCCGAACTCAGGGCCCTTGGCATGGGCTTTCGCGCTCCTTATCTTCTCGATGCCATCAGATGCCATGCCCTGCTTGATGAGATCCCAAATCTTTCCACAGAAAAAGCTGCCACTCATCTGATGACCATCAAAGGGGTAGGGCCTAAAGTTGCTGCGTGCATCCTGGTCTTTGCCTTCCACCGTATGGATGCATTTCCTTTGGATACCTGGATGCTGAAAGTCATGAAGAGCCGGTATCCAGGCAAGGATGCCTCGTTTTTTGAACCGTATGCAGCACTTGCCCAGCAATACTTGTTTCACGCAGAGCGACTGGGCGGAGGCGTTGTATGATGGAGATTGGAGTGGCCGGCATCCGGTTTGATCAACTGGGCAGTGAACACTTTGCTACCTTTGCCTTCTCTGAGGAACAGGTGCTTGATGCGTGCGTACACGTGAAAAGGCGTACCCAAAGCACTGCTGTGGTGATTCTCTGCACCTGTGACCGCATAGAAGTATGGTATGAACGGGCAAAGACCGATGTGGTCGAACCCTTCTTGCGTTCGCTCTCCCTCTCTGTACTTGGCTGGAAAGAGCAGGTGTATCAGATGCATGGGCAAGAAGCCCTGCACCACCTCTTCTCTCTTGGGTGTGGTTTGCTCAGTCCCCTCTTTGGAGAGGACCAGATCATCAGCCAGTTGCAGGCTGGTGTTGCCATCTCACGTCATGCCGGCTGTGCTTCTCCTGTGCTCGAGTATCTCTTCCGTGAAGCTGTCACCACCGCAAAGCGGGTGCAAAGCAGTGTGGACTTGCAGGTTCCAGACCAAAGTGTGGCGGATTTTGTGGAAGCCCAACTCTCATCTCTCGCTCTAGGCCATATCTTGGTGATAGGAAGCAGTGCCCTTGCCCGTCTTGTTTCAGCTCGTTTGGTGTCGAAAGGATATGAGGTAAGCATGACGTTTCGGGACTTGGAGAAGGCCGACCTTCTGCTTCCCGATCATGTCAAAGCCATTGCCTATGCTCAACGTTTTGCACAGCTTGGGGAGGTGGAAGCGGTTGTCAGTGCAACCAAGGGCATGGAGTATACGCTTACCTATGAGCAAGTAGAGGGAAACCTTCTGCTCATCGACCTTGCCGGAGTCCCTGATATTGATCCAAAGCTGGCCGACAAGGAGGGCATCACCTTGGTACGTTTCCAAGCTGATCACGTTCCTCTTCCAAGAAGAGAGGAGGCCAAAGCAGCTGCAATGGCCTTGATAGAAGCTGATCTGGACAAGGTGAAGGCATATCTCTCATATCGCAAGGATGTTCCCCTCATCCAGGAGCGTGCAGAGCAGGCCGCCTTGGATCTGCTCTATCGTCTCCATCACCAGCTCAAAGAGTACAAGGCTTCCGATGAGCTGCGCCAGATACTCTATGAGAGTGCCCGAAAGGCGTTCAGTCACCAGCTGTACGAGCAGAAGAAGGGGGAGTCCTCTCTCAAGCGTTTCGACCTGACCAAGGTCCTGGAAGATGGGCAACAAGGGTATGCCGGTGATCCTCCTGTCTCGCTCACTGCGTTCCATACGCGTGAAAAGGAGGGCTGGAATCTGACCCAGCTCAGCTTTGGTTCCCACACCTCTACGCACATGGACAGTCCCCATCATATGCTTGAAGGCAATAGGAGTCTCGATACGTACCCCCCAGAGAGGTTCTTTGCAACCGCCTATGTGATGGATTGCACGAAGCTGGAGGTGCTTGGAACGTCCTCTCTTCCCCCATCAAGATCTTGCATATGATGCGATCATCTTCTACACCGCCTCTGGTGATTCCTCCTTCATGCTCAAGCAGGAGGCCGTAGCCCACCTCCTTGAACAAGGGGTGCGCATCTTCGGCTTCGATATTCCCAATCCGGATGGGGAAGCTGACATGGCTTTCCCCTTGCATCATCAGATACTCGCAGCGGATGGTCTCATCATAGAGAACCTGACAAACCTTGAACCGATTCTCGGCAAGTGTGTCGAACTTGTATGCCTGCCGCTCTTGTTCAAGGATTCAGATGGTTCTCCGGTACGGGTTATTGCAACCTTGCGTTCCTAGAAACAGGTGAACGTGTTGCTGTAGGTCCTCTTCTGTCCGGCATACAGGTGCATCATGCCTTCCATTTCCGAGATTTCGCTCGTTCGTGAGGCATCCTGGAAGCTGTACATCGGCTCGATGCAGATGAAGGGGGCCTTCTCCTGTTCCTTTGTCCAGATGACCAGGGTGGGAAGATCTCCTCGCTCTACGGTTATGCCATGTGCTCCTGCCGTGCTTCTCAGGGTGACTGAGCGAGATCCCAAGGTGTTGAGCACCGTCGGGCCGGTGTCGGTCAACGCCCGGCTCAGCGGCAGTGTTTTCGTCTTGTCCAGAAACCGGCTTTGCACTGAGAATATGCCGTTGACAGGGTAGAGGCGGTCTGCAGTTTCCTCTTGTTCAAACTCTACGCGATAGCTTTCCAGTTCTGCATCTTCCCCATTCATGAACAGGTTGAAGGCTGGGTGCCAGCCGAAGGTGCACCACAGCTCTTCCTTAGCGTGTATTTCAGCAGAGCTGGTGTATCCGCTCTCATGCAGGGTATGGGTGACGACAAGAGAGAATTCAAATGGGTAGAAGCCCCGGGTTCTCTCATCACTATTCAGGACAAACGTTGCCTTTCCCTCGGTTGCCTCGAGCAGGCCAAACTCCAGATCACGGGCAAATCCGTTGACCGGCATGGAGAAGGACTTTCCCTTTGCTTGGATCGTCCCATTATTCAGCGGTCCGGTAACAGGAAATAGCAGAGGGGTATGCCGTTTCCAGGCCTCCCCGCTGTAGATGTATTCGGTGTTGGTCACCACGTTTTTGAGGCTGTGCACTTCAGCTCCAACCTCGCTGATGGAAAGGGAAAGCTGGGAATTATGTAGTGTGATCATCGTGTCTCCTTGATCTGTATCGTACGCTTTGGAAGCCTCTGATGCAAGTTCTTGCCATCCTCTTGTCCAGTTGTGGTATACTGAAGGCAGTGGAGGAACCTGCAGATCAGTACACAAACCGTATTTACGATTGGCAGACAGTTCGGAAGCGGCGGTAGACAGGTAGGCAAGACCCTGGCCGAAAAACTGGGGATTCCGTTTTATGATAAAGAGCTGATTGCTATCAGCGCACGGGACAGTGGATTGAGTGAAGCTCTGTTCACCAATGCAGATGAAAAGGCAACCAGCAGCATCTTCTACTCGCTGGTGATGGGTAACTATCCGATGGCGAGCGGAGCACTCGGTGTCACCGAGATGCCGCTCAATGATCAGCTTTTCCTCATCCAGAGCAAGACGATTAAACGCTTGGCTTCAGAAGGGC
>JAAYQY010000080.1 GCA_012519125.1 Spirochaetales bacterium | reverse complement strand
CCTATTCCGGTCGAGGGTATTCACTTTGTCACTCATAGCTTCAGTATAGCAATGCCTATGGGTGTGCACAATTGTGAAAGGTGGCTCAAAGCAAGCTCTTTCCTTTGGATTTCAGAGCTCATATGCAAATCATATACAGCATTGAGCATGGTCATCCTCACTTATCTGCTTCAGTTTTTCCTTGTTTTTCAAGCAAATGTATCAAGCCAGAGCAGTTTGGCTGCAAGAGGGTCTTGCATACATACCCATTCAGAATGCAAAACTGCCCTGCTTTGCGACTTGCGCCACCTTGACGGATATACTACGATGTGACCACTATGGCTGACTATGATTTGTCTCCGAAGATGAAACGTTTGGTCACCCTGATAAACAAGATCGCCATAACCGATCCTGAAGGGCTGACTCCCAAGCGCATCGAAGAGCTGAACGATATATCGATACCCAATAACCTGCTTATCCGCAAACTTCTTGGCAAGAGTGCGCGAAACATCGTGACCAAGACCTTCATCATCCCGGTAACCGACGGAATGGTCAGCGGATACTTCTTTGAGAAACAGGGCTCCAGAGGCATCAGTGACCTCACCCCCCTGATCATCTTCTACCACGGGGGTGGCTGGGTCTGGGGCAATATGGACCTCTACAACTTCCTGTGCGCCCATCTTGCCGATATCACCGGAGCTTCGGTGCTCTCGGTCGATTACCGCCTCGCACCCAAGTACAAGTTCCCCACTGCGGTGGAAGACTGCTATGATACCCTTGTTTGGGCTGCTGCAGGTTGCCGTTACTGGAAGACCGACCCTGACAGGATCTACTTGGTTGGTGACAGCGCCGGCGGCAATCTTGCCGCGGTGGTCAGCCGCCTCGCCCGCGACCGCAAAGGCCCTTCCCTGGCGGGACAGGTACTGCTCTATCCTGTTACCGATGGCAGAATGCGTACCACCAGCTACGAGAAGTATAAGGACTCTCCCACCCTCACCGACAAGCAGATGGCCTTCTTCATCAACAACTATCAGCGCGAGCCGAAGGACATCCTCAACCCGAGCTTCAGCCCGCTCTTGGGCAAGGACCACAGCCGGCTCCCCCAAACCTTGATCATTGGGGCAGAGTACGACCCACTGCACGACGATGGGATGCTCTATGCCGATGCGCTCGCATCAGCCGACACCCCGGTCAAGTATCTGGAAGTCAAGAAGACCGTACACGGGTTCATCAACTACCCCAAGGCCACCGGAACCGAAGAGACCGAGAGCGCCATCATCCAGTTCATCGGGGGAAGACCGGTTGAACAGGTATCACTCATCAGCCGTAAGGAGTGGAGAAAAGCCGAACAGCGGGAGCTGAGGAATATCAAAAAACAGAGCAAGCACTTTGTGGATGCACAGATAGGTTAGGTTAACGTTAATCCAATTTTTATGGATTAATCATGGGTTAATCATGGGGTTTTCCTTGTTAAAGCACATATGCGTGTTAACCTTAACCCATGAGCATCCTCCTCAAAGATATTGCCCAGGTTACAGGTTTCTCCATCAACACGGTCTCCCGCGCCATGCGCTCAGACCCGAAAATCTCTGCAGAAACCACCCGCCTCATCAAGGAAAAAGCTCACGAAATGGGGTATATCCCCAATTCGGTGGCTGCAAGCATGCGCTCCAACCACTCCAAGATGGTGGGCATCATCAGTGCCGATTCAGCCAACCCCTTCTTCAGTGAAGTGGTGCGCGGCATCGAGGAAGCTGCCACCAAAGCCGATTACCATATCCTTCTGGCCAGTACCGAGGAATCGGTGAAAAAGGAAGCCGATCTGGTGAAGATGTTCCTCTGCCGCAAAGTGGACGGCATCATTGCGATGCCGGTCTTCGACAACAGCAGTGCACATCTTGACCTGTATCGTAATCTGAAAGTCCCTTTCATATTTCCCGGGAGACGCCTCGAGGGTCTTGTTTCGCATAGCATTCTTCACAGCGACCGAGATGGACAGAGGAAGGTACTGGAACATCTGCTTGCCAATGGACATCGAAAAATCCTCTACATAGCTGGACCGAAAAAAGTGAGCAACACCATCGATCGGTTGACTGGAGTCGGGGAAGCGTATGCAAACAATGCTCTCGAGGTG
>JAAYQY010000008.1 GCA_012519125.1 Spirochaetales bacterium | reverse complement strand
TGTTTTGTTGCCTTGGAGAGATGAATGGAACTTATCGTTGCTGAAGTACTTTCGCTGATCATCGTCTCATCGATCGTATTTGCACACAAGTATTCGAGAAGAAGTCGAGAAAAAACAAAAGAAGACTCACTTCTGTGGGTCACCTATACGTCCTTGGCGTATCTGCTCTTCTCCATACTTTTCCATCTGCAGCTGGCTGGCATTTTCAGACTCAGCTTGCCCATGACTCGCTTTCTCTCCATCATTCACACCATCAGCATAGGGGCATTCATCCTGATGTGGATGCTGGTCATCGAACAATGGGTGCTCCAATCCAAACAGGTCCTCTCCTTGCTGACCAAACTGCAGGTGACGCTGTTCTGCTTGTTTTCGCTTGCAAGTATGGCAGACCTTTTTCTGAATCGATTGTTCCAATTCACTGGATCAAGGCTCAGCAGTGGAATCGGGGTTCCCAGCATGCTGTTGCTCAGCAGCCTCTACATTCTCATAGCAATGGTCTGCTTGGTGGTTCGTTGGCGTTCCATCACCGTATTCAGCAGGTTGCTCTTCTCACTGATTATCTCCTTTCTCCTCCTCTCCCTGCTCTTCTTCCAGCTCTTTCGCCAGCCATACCTGCTGGCACTGAGCAACAGCTTCATCCTGTTGCTCAGCTATCTGGTGTGGCAACGGAAAGAGTTGACTCTCGACCGGCTGACTCGCATTCCCAACTACCAAGCCTTCTATGACAAGCTTGTACACACAACCCTCCATAAGGAACGAATCACACTGCTGATGGTTGATATCGAAAATTTTCGGTTGATCAACGAGCGGTATGGCACGAGTGTGGGAGATGATCTTCTCAAGGTATTCGCAACCTTTCTCAAAGAGCTGGAAGGTGAGGCCTACCGGTTGGTCGGAAATCGGTTTGCGCTCATTTTTCCTCACCTCACTCACAATGAGCTAGTCAGACAAGTCCGGTCCATCAGATCAAGAACAGCACGGGGATGGATGATCGAAGACATCCTTCTCACCTTCTATGTCAACATTGCCATCGTTGAAACGCCCTTGAAGTTGAATACGGCTGATGAGTTGGTTGAGTCACTTGAATTCACGCTTTCCGCCATCAAGGAGAATCGACGTTTCTCAGTCATCATTTTCAACCAAAAGCTCATACACTTGCGCCAAAGAAGGCTTGAGATCCTCTCAGTACTCAGGAAAGCAGTAATTGACACGTCACGGGTAATTGTTCACTACCAACCTATCATCGATGTGCGAGACAACCGGATCCTCTGTGCGGAAGCGTTGATGAGACTTCAAGATGATCGCTTGGGCATGATCAGCCCAGGAGAGTTCATCCCATTGGCAGAGCAGGTGGGACTTATCACCAAGCTTACGGAAATTGTGGTGGATAAGGTCTGCACGCTGCTTTCAGACCACCAAGCTCTTGGCTTGGCACTGTCGCATGTATCAATAAACATATCAGCCGAAGATCTCGTATCAGCAGAGGTGGCCCAGCGCTTGCTCCAGATCCTGAGGCGTCACAAGATTGACTCCACCCTGATTAGGTTTGAGGTGACTGAATCGATGCTTCTTTCTTCGCTGAAGAGCTCACAAGATACATGGAAGACCTATCAGGATTATGGGATCAAATTCTTGCTTGATGATTTTGGTACAGGATATGCAAATCTGGAAACGTTGGTTGAACGTCCTTTCTCTACGATAAAGATCGATAGGAGTGCGGTTTCAAACTCCCGCAACCAATACCAGCTGCTCAAGGTCATCGCAGGGATGCTGACGGCGTTGGACAAAGAGATGGTTGCAGAAGGGGTTGAGACTGAGGAACAGCTTGCAGCGGTGAAAGAAGCAGGGATTACGAATGTACAGGGGTACTACTTCTCAAAACCTGTATCTGAACAAGAATTCTTGGGGTTTCTCACCGAGAGCGTTTGCGTGCTTCCCAAACACCGGATAGTCAACGGTTGACGGCATGCCCGTCATACCAAGAATGAGGCTTCGCACCCCGCGAAGCCTCATTACCGACCATACCCTTTTCTCTCAAGACAGGCGGCTACCATCCCAGGCAGCCGCCTTCTGTTCGATCCCCCCACGCAAAGGGAACGGTCTGAAGAAATCATCTACGACTCTGAGAAAGATCATTGTCTAGAAGGAAACACGAACCATGACCTTTCTGTATCTTCATCCTACCCTCTGTCTTCTGCCCCGTCAATGAATACCGACAGAACTCGGGCATAATTCAGGCAGTGTACTATGTACCCAAGAAGCCAATCCTTGTGAAATTTTATCTCTTCTCTATATACATGAATAACTTATGTAGTACTTTTTCTGATATTTCACGAGTATGCAACAAAGGGGATATCCTTCGATATCCCCCTGTTGTGCCTCGCACTCTATTTATATTTCTACCAATACCGCAAGATCATCGGTAACAACCGGCTCCTCAGCAGGGGCTGTCATCGCATAGGTGGGCAGTTCGTAATTCTCAAGCCAAAGGCTCTGGTCCCCTTCTGGATCGGCTACCAAGGCAGGGAGCAGAATCATTACCATTTCCTGCATCAAGGGAATCCTGAAGGTACGGACAATGGTATGTTCCTCCCAGTTCGCATCGGTGTAGATCACCGTCACCTTATGCTTTTGACCGGTGACATCA
>JAAYQY010000079.1 GCA_012519125.1 Spirochaetales bacterium | reverse complement strand
CCTTTCGAACTTTGAAATACGAATGCATCTTCCTCCATGACTATGCGACGATGACAGAACTTTCGAACGGACTGGAAGGGTTTGTTGAGTTCTTCAACCAGGAGAGACTTCACCAAGGATTGGACTACCAAACACCAGATGAAGTGTTTAGATCAGGATGTTTCCCAGAGAGGGAAATCGATATTCAGGTAGCATAGAAATATTCGTTATTTTTCATGAGACCTGTCTTGACAGAGGGCTTAGCCCAGAGTTCACAACGTAATGAGAAGTAGAAGTGTACAATCATGCTAAATAAAGCTATTGTATATAGCATGAATGTACAGAGCAGACAACCAAAGACAGAGGATGAAACCAAGATTCTCCATATGGCTGAAACACAAAATGGAGTCATTACGAGTACCCAGGTAACACAAGCCGGTATTCCAAGGCGAAGCCTCACCTCCCTGGTACACTATGGACAGCTTGTCCGAGTTGAACGGGGGATATATACCCTTCCGGAGACCTGGGAAGATGAGTTGTATCTTCTCCAATTACGATTCTCAAGAGGAATTTTTTCCCATGAGACAGCCTTGTATCTCCATGCGATGACCGACCGCACACCTGCTCGATATACCATGACGTTTCCTTTCGGATACAACCCAGGGAATGTTCTTAAGCGAGGAGTTATGGCTAAAGTTACCAGCGAAGAGACGTACCTGTTGGGAATCATGACACTACCCTCACCAAGTGGAAACTCCCTCAAGGTATACGACATCGAGCGAACGCTCTGTGATATGGCCAGGACCCGCCACAAGGCGGATATACAGGTGTTGAATGAGGCGATGAGAATGTATGCAGGCTCGCGTGACAAAAATATTTCCCGATTGATGCAGTATGCAAAAAGGCTTCGGGTTACGTCAAAAATTCAGACCTACCTAGAGATTCTTCTTTGATTCATGTAATGGGAAATATCATACTTTTGGGATGTTTATACAGCTAAGTAATCGAATTGGCAGTACTCTCTGCATTTTTACAGACAGCATGTGCTCAATAATCATTTTCCTTATAATCATAATTAGAATTGCAAGAATATGCTTATAAGTAATACTATTTGTTGACAAAGGGGTGTTCTATATCTATATTTACACTATGAAACAACTTTTATGAGGTTTTGCCATGGGAATACACGTTTCTGATCATCGACCGGCGGGATACGCATTTCTTCTTGAAAAACTCGGAATCGTAGGCATACCCAACTGGCACCGATCGTTGGTTTCCACAACAGGAATGTATTTTTCAAAGATACAGGACGGTTATAGAGACGAAGTGTTCAGGAGCCAATATTGGCCCGGAGATACGATTGGCGACCATCTCGAGTTCGCGCTGAAGTATGATGGGATTAATCTTGCATTGCTGGCAAGAATTTTTGAAAAGGTAGGTTCTGATGCTCTCATAGAGTACATCAAAACCAAGCCCACCGGTAAATATGCCCGGAGGATTTGGTTTTTCTATGAGTTCCTGACAGAAAACCAACTGCCTATTGATGACATGACCACTGGCAATTATGTTGACGCGTTGGAAACCAACGATTATTTCACTGTTCAGAACGGAGAACGATCTCCACGCCATCGCATAGTGAACAATCTTCTTGGTCCTCGTTCTTTTTGCCCTGTTGTCAGGAAGACTGAGAAGCTCTTGGAATTGGATTCCGCAGTCCTGCAAAAGCGGTGTGAGGAAATTGTTACGGCCTATCCTCCGCAATTGCTTCGCCGGGCACTGAGCTATCTTTACAAGAAAGAAACGAAATCCTCTTTTGAGATTGAACAGGTAAAGAGCAATGCTTCACGCACAGAAAAATTCATTGCAGCTCTGGAGCTTGCAGAACAAGAGGACTTTTGTGAAAAAAGCAGACTGATCGAGCTGCAGAACCGGATTGTTGACCCACGTTTTGCTGATAGCGACTATCGGGTAACTCAAAACTATGTTGGTCAGACGGTTGGGTATCAGAAAGAGCTTATCCATTATGTTTGCCCAAAACCTGAGGATCTGCCAAGTCTGATGGAGGGTTTGCTCGCTTGCCATGACAGAATGAAAACAGGGGGGATTCCCCCTGTAATCCACGCCGCGGTGATAGCCTATGGTTTTGTGTTCCTGCACCCGTTCGAGGATGGAAACGGACGAATCCATCGATTCCTGATCCATAACATCCTTGCACTGCAGCAGATGGTGCCACGCGGACTCATGTTTCCCATATCAGCTGTCATGCTGAAGTCTCCAGAAGAGTATGATGGATCGTTGGAAGCTTTTTCCAAACCCCTGCTGCAGGTAATCGATTACCAGCTGGATGAAATGGGGAGCATGACGGTAGAGGGTGAGAGCGCACCCTGGTACTCATCAATGGATATGACAGCCCAGGCAGAAGCCTTATCCGAGTTCGTACGGAGAACAATAGAAGAGGAACTTGTCCAGGAACTGGATTTTCTTGCCAACTATGATGCAACCAAGAAGGCGATTCAGGATATCATCGATATGCCGGACCGACTGATTGATTTGTTCATCCAGTTGTGCCTGCAAGGTAATGGCAAGCTTTCCGCGCGAAAGAGGGCATCGCATTTTGATTTTCTGACAGATGAAGAGCTTGATGCAATGGAGCGCTCTGTCAAAGATTCTTATCTGCAGGCATAGGTGTAGGGAACTACAGGATTTTCAAGATTGGGAGATTATTGCCTTTCCTGGTTCAGAAACATCTCGTGTATCGAAACCAGTGTTGCTTTCCTCTTTCCTATGAGGCTGTTACCTTTTCATCCCCATCCCACATGCTCACTGCAGCCAAGGCAAACATGGCAGCATTGCCCTTGTTGATCGCACCCGGTACCAAATAGGCAAAGAGCGGGGGGAACAGCTTGAGGCCCACCACCCCGTAGGAGAAGAGCACAAAGAGCACAAGGGCCAAGGTCTTGTTGGTCTTGCTCACCGCCTTGTAGAGCAACCAAAAGCCCAAGAGGTAGAAGGGAATCATGAACATGCAGAGGTAGATGGAGAGCGAGAACCTCCAGGGACTCATTTCAAGCCATATCGGCTCCACAATGGAAGTGGAGAGCCCATACTCCTTATGGAATTCCAACAGATAGTCAGCTAGGGTGAGCAGCAGTGCTGCTACTACCGAACTGACTCCCATGAACCGGTAGAGATTGCGTTTCTGCTTGCCTGCTGCTTCTTGCATAGCCTTTCTCCCCCCTGCCTGATTTGTTGTACGGCAGCCTGCATCTGCTGTCAAGCGACATACTCCTTGATTTTGCCCCCATGCAAGGATAGACTTATCCCATTATGTGGATTACCGATGGTGAATGGGGATTGTTGCTCAGCCTGATCAGTCAGGGTGGCTTGATCGTCGTCTTTGCCCTCATCCTCTTCAGAGTGCAACTCTTCCGTAAGATTGTCCTGCAAGCCCACAAGAAATTCTACAGCTATCTGCTGCTCATCGCCTACTTCGGAGGCATGGGGATCCTCGGGACCTATACAGGGATACCGGTGCAAGGAGCGCTTGCAAACTCCCGTATCGTCGGGGTGTTTGTCGGAGGTCTCATCGGAGGACCCGTGGTGGGGGTG
>JAAYQY010000078.1 GCA_012519125.1 Spirochaetales bacterium | reverse complement strand
GCTCCGTGACAAAAAGAGATTCAGTTTTGTTCTGCCGCCCTGGTTGCACCTGTCTGGCAAAAAACAGACCGAAACCCGAAGGTAGTTTTGAAATCTGTAGCATAACTACTTCTTTAAGTCAGGCATTTGCTCCCGGTTCTGAATTCCCGTGGGGAAATGCCTGTATGTTTCTTGAAAATATAACTGAAATAATGGGGATCTCCAAACCCTACATCATACGCGATGTCCGCGCTTCTGAGCGCTGTCGTCAGCAGCAGTTCTTTCGACTTGTTGATACGGACCCGAGTAAGATACTCTATGAAAGTTTCACCGGTTTCCTGAGAAAAAATGGTACTGAAATGATTTGGACTCACATGTACGATTGATGCCACTGAATGCAGGGAAATGTCTTGGTCGGCAAAATGGAGGTTTATGTGCTGTTTAGCTTTCTGGATCATCTCATAGTACTTTCCCGCCGATTTCAACTCCCTGAAATCTATGAACGTATCCAAGATCGATTTCACCCCTTCACAGAAGGTCTCTTTTGAGCCTGCTATCTCTGAAATCTGCGCCTTATTTGACAACCATGGTATAACTTCCTGAACAACGCCACCCAGTTCATCAATGATCTTTGAAATGGTTACCATAAGATCGTACAGAAGGTAATAACTTATGAGAGTGGTCTGGAAAGGGTCATCACCTATCATGGAGATATACTGGGCGACAATCTCATTGATACCTGATTTCTTCACATATTTCAGCCGCTCCGATATGGGGCTTCCGTCCAGTTTCAAGAAGTCAATCTCGGAAAAGGAGTTCAGGTCATGAGTTCCGATAATCAGATTCTGACCGGTTTTTGCAGAAAATTTGATTGCCTTTTCCGCATCAGCATAGGATTGGGACAGGCTTCCAATTCGTTCAACCAAAGAGCCGATTCCTATGGTTACCATACACTTAGTGTTTCGTTCAACCTCATACTTGATTGCTTGGGCTAAGGTATACGCGGTCTCTTCAAGTGATTCGGATACAAGCTGCATCAGCAGCAAGATGATGGAATCCCTGCTTTGCGAAAAACACAACACCTCTTCCTGATTATCAATAAGGCTGTTTATGTGGAGCTTGGCAGTTATCAGATCTGCATAGGTTTCAGAGGAGGTGGATAGCTTGATGATTGCAACAAGGTACCCATGAGCGATAAGATCCAAGCCCATATCACCCCCTTTCTCAAGCGCATCTTCCGTTTTGACAATTCCGGTCACCAGATCACACAACCAGCGCTCTCTAATCAGGTTCGTATTGGACTGGGCCTGCAGTTTCAGATTCTCAATACTTGAAAGATGAATTTTTTCCTGTTCAATCCTCTCTACCAGTTTGTTGAGTGTTACGAGCATGTCTGAGGCGGAAATGGGCTTGAGAATGAATTCATCAACGCCGATCGATATTGCCTCTTGTGCGTACTGAAATTCGTCATGTCCTGAGATGATTATGATCTTTATCCAGGGAAGTATCTTTTTGATGATCCTGGAAAGGCTGAGCCCATCAACAAACGGCATCCTGATATCTGTAATCAGGATGTCCGGCTTCACATCTTTCATGATTGAGAGAGCCATTTCGCCGTCTGAAGCTTCACCCACGAGGACAAAAGGGCCTGTCCCAGTCTGAATGCTGTTTCGCAAACCTTCACGTACTACTATCTCGTCTTCTGCAATAAATACCTTATACATGGAATCCAACCTCAGGTATGCTGAAATACACCGTAGTACCCCTCGTATACTCACTCGTGATTTTCAGCTTCGTGCTTGCATCATAATACAGCTCAAGCCTCTTGTTTACATTATACAGTCCATAGACATTGTTCAAATCCTCTGGATCGGCAGAGCCACTGATCTGTTTCATGATGTTTGCAAGTCTCTCTTCCGTCATTCCAATTCCATTGTCTTCCACAGAAAAACAAAGGCGATTGTTTTCACGCCAACCCTTCACAGACAACAAGCCACGCCCTCTCTTGTTTTTGATCCCATGGTACAGTGCGTTCTCTACGATAGGCTGGAGCACCAGCTTCAATATCTGACAGTCTGCAATCTCAGGCATGTACTCAATTTTGTAATCAAGGATGTCCCGGTATCTGATTTTCTGAATGGTAAGATAGCTTTTCACATGTTCAAACTCTTCACTGACCGTCAGATAGTCTTTGCCTTTGTTGAGAGAGATTCGGAAAAAGCTGGAAAAGGCGCGTGTTATGTCAATTACCTGATCATTCTTCTTCTCTTCAGCAAGCCAGACGATCGTATCGAATGTGTTATAGAGAAAGTGTGGGGTGATCTGGGCCTGCAGCGCTTTCATCTCTGATTTCTGCAGATTTTGTTGTTCACGGACATTCTCTGCAATCAACTCCTGGATTTTGACTGCCATGATGTTCAAGTTGTCGGTAAGCCCGTCGAGTTCACTTACCTGCGGAAGCTTCACCCTGACCGTGAAATCCCCTTCGGCGATTCTTTTTGAAAGGTTCTCAAGTCGCTTGATAGGAGTGTTGATGCTGGAAGTAACTGAACGCTGGGTAAAAACTGCGAAAATCGTAACAAACACTACCGTAAAGATCTGAATTACCGTAAGGGCGAACGTCACACGCTTATGGTGCTCATTTGTTATCGTAGCAGACTCAATTACCCGTACGATAAAATCCTGAAGAATGTCAGAGATAAGAGCCGAGACCCCTCGGATTTCATCGAGCATCTCTTCATTTTCACTCACCAGAGACTGGTTCGCCATCTGAAGTCCCAACCGGTCAACATTGCGCCTGAGCGTATCGACTGCACGACCCGCCACCTCAAGCATCTGTCGGTTCTCTCGCTCTTCAGTCGTTCTCATGATGTCTTCAAGGCTCTCGTTGATGCCATCGATGATCTCGTATTGGCTTCCTTCGGCGAATTTCTTGTTTCCAGCTACGATATCCCATATCTCGTTGGAAATATCCATCTTTACCGTCTGGTTGAGACGGTTTGTCTTGCTTACATTGGTTATGATCATGTCATAGCGCACCATTTGGACAACAAACGAGCCTATGGTTATAACCGGAGGTGTTATCATCAGGACGATGATAATCACATAGGAAATCTTTATTCTCTCTTTTATGCTCCTGCCTTTGAACACTGAGAAAATCTTTTCAACTATGGATGTCTGATGCTTCATACTAATACCCACGAGGTTCTATGAGTGAGAGGTCATCGGTCTCATAGAATACTTCTTCATGAACATATTGTACTCGCGGGATAGTTTCACCTGCTGCCAATCTCTCAGCCAGCTTGATGATTTCAGGTCCCGTTTTGGGATTGCATTCGATGACACAATTGACTTTGCCTTCACGCAGCGCATCAATGGCTGCCTGCTGAGCATCGATGGTGACAATGACGATGTCAGTGCCAGGCCGAAGACCTCTCTCTTCCATCGCTTCGATAGCGCCAAGCGTCATCCCGTCATTATGGGAATAGATGACGTCGATATCTTCATGCATATCCAGAAATTCTACAGCAAGTTCGTAACCCTTTGACCGCAGAAAATCGCCTGATTTGCTGTACACTATCCTAAACTCCGGATGATCTTTGAGTACTTCCCTGAATCCTTCAGCTCTTCCGTTGGCTACAGAAGACCCCTCTGTCCCGAACAATTCAACGATATTGATGTACTCTTTGGTTTGGTCGAGATGGTCACGTTTGTTTGTAAATTTGTCCAATACGAACAAACCGGCATTCCGGCCTTCCTTCAGACTGTCGGTCCCAATGAATCCTGCATATAAGGATGGGTCTGCAACATCAATCTTCCTATCGGTGACCAGAACAGGAATGCCGGCATCCTGCGCTTCTTGCAGAACATTATCCCAGCCATCCGTAACAATCGGCACAAAGACGATCACATCAACCTGATAGGCAATGAATGAGCGGATTGCTTTTATCTGATTCTCCTGTTTTTGTTCAGCATTATCATACACCAGCTGAACACCCTTCTCTGCTGCGGCATCCTGAACTGAGCGGGTATTGCATGTTCTCCAGGCACTTTCAGCACCAATCTGTGAAAACCCTACGATAATGCCATGATCTTCATCAAATTGAGAGACCTTTTTTTTCTGTGCACTGCATCCGATGAGAGAGCAGATGAGTATGAAAAAAATGATACCAAGAAAATGCTTCCTGATTTGCCGTTTTGTATGAATCATTGACCGGACCTTTTTTGTGTGCATGTAAACTGATTATACATTCACTGCACAAGCATTAACAAGAAAAATAACAACAATGAACCGAAGGGCCGTACTGCTGCTGAGAGAGCGTTGATACGAGAAAAATCCAACTTGTTTGTGTGTATCGGTACCGTTCAGCCCTTACGAATCCGACTTTCGCTTCTCCTCACGCTTCTCAATTTCTTCGCCGACAGCCTGGATCTTCTTCTCAATCGTCTCCTTTCCCTGCTTGGAAGACTTCTCAAGGGCTTGGGTAAGTTTGGCCTGAGCTTGCTTCAGATCCTCGATGGATTGGGCTTCCTCCGCTTTGTCAAAGACCAGATTCTCAACCACGGTTGGGGTTTTCTTCTTCTTCTGACTCGTGCCTTCCGCAGGCAGATGACGTGTTGAGGCGTCAAGTTCCCTTCGGTCCGACAGGGACGGGGAAGCAATCTCGATACCCTCCTTAACAAAAACATCCAGTACGGCCTTGTACAACTCACTGGTCTTGCTCAGCCGCTCGGCACTCTGGTCGAGCATTCCATAGAGCCGATAGCGGATTGCATGATCCAGAAACGCCTCAATGAATACAAACGAGTCGGCAAGCTTGCATTGTTGTGCCGCTTTGAGCAAGGCTTGCTCCACATCCTGATGATTGACGGTGTACCCGATGGAGAGACTGAGGTTGATGAAGGTTCCGTCACGGCGAGTCACCTTTACCGATTTTTGTGCCAGCCACAGGTTGGGAAGACTGACCACATCACGGTTTACCAGTTGGAGTTCCGTATGAAAAATACCGAGATCCGTTACTCTGCCAACCAAGTCGTCCACTTCAATGAAATCTCCTCCCCTGAACTCATGCGTCATCCTGAGCATGATGCCTGCCATCGCATTGCTCACCAACGTGGTGGATGAGAGCGCAATGACCGCGCTGAGCAAAAGACCAAGAATGGAGAGAATCTGCATCTTGATCTCATGATTGAGAGGAAGGAATGCGATGGAGAGGAAAAGGCCGATCAGAAAGACCAGAAATACCAGCAGCTGGCGTTGGTACGGCCAGCGCTTGGTACTTTCCAAGGCTTTCCTGAAAAACAAACGAATCACCACCACCAAAATGATGGTGCTGGCGATGACGATGGATGTTGCAGCATAGGAACCGAGTAGTGGCATACTGACCCCCTGATAGTACATACATCACAGCAGAGGTTGGAATCGGAGCACAGTCAGAAACAGTCAAGAGCGTTCTTACTGATTGGCCTTCTTGAGCAATGTTCTCACAATCTCCTGGTCGCTCGGGGCAAAGGGGTAGGCAGATAATTCGCTTAGGCTGACCCATCTGTACTCAGTATGGACAAGAAGGGGAAGACGCTCAAACTCCTCGGCAAACACCTGATAGGCTTTCAGGTGGTAGAGCGTCTCCTTATTCTCAAAATCATGGCTGTGAAGAAGGTCTCCCACTTCTATGGCAAGAGACAGTTCTTCGCTAAATTCACGCTTCAGCGTCTCTTGCTCTGTCTCCCCATAGCGGTTCTTCCCCCCCGGGAATTCCCAAAGCCCTCCGATAGAGCCTTTTTCCTCACGCTTTGCAATGAAATAGCGCCCATTTTGTATCAGGACACCTGCTGTGGTGATACGCTCTTGCATGTTCTGACCTCTCTTACACCAAAACCAGTTGAGGTGCAATAAAATGTATGATGGCAATGGCAAGGGTAAGATACCCAACATTGCGTTTGTTTCGTTCAACGTAGAGCCCGGTGGCTCCCAGCATCGTCTGCTCATCTTCCTGCATCACCCCTACTCCCCTAAGTGCTTGGAATGCATACCAGACCGTAAGGG
>JAAYQY010000077.1 GCA_012519125.1 Spirochaetales bacterium | reverse complement strand
TGTTCAACCCGAGCTTTGCCATGGTCGTGGTAAGAACGCTGTGGATCAGCGTACTTTCCACCTTCCTGTGCATCCTGATCGCCATCCCCTGCGGGTATGCCATGGCAAAGAGCAAACACCAGACGTTTCTGCTCTTCCTCATCATCATCCCCTTCTGGACCAACTCGCTGATCCGCATCTATGCTTGGATCTCGATACTCTCCACCGAAGGCTTCATCAACTCGCTGTTGATGCGCATCGGCCTGATCGATTCAGGACTGAAACTCATTTACAACAACGGAGCTGTTGTACTGGTACTCATCTACATGTACCTTCCCTTTGCCATACTTCCACTGTTCACCACCATCGACAAGTTCGACTTCTCCCTGCTCGATGCTGCGCGTGACCTCGGAGCAACCAAGCTTGGCGCAATTGTGAAGGTGATGTTTCCCAATATCCGCAGCGGATTGAGCACTGCCTTCATCTTTACCTTCATTCCCATCTTTGGTGCCTATACCGTCCCCCTGCTCGTCGGCGGCAAGGACTCGACCATGATCGGAAACATCATCGTCGACCAGGTATCAAAAACAAGGAACTGGCCATTGGCCTCTGCATTCTCCATGATCCTGACCCTCATTTCACTAGTGGGAGTTTTCTGGATGCTCTACAACGGAAAGCGGGAGCAGATGCAGAAAGGAAGCAAGAAAACCACACAGCAGGCACTTGAGCACAACATCAAGGCACACCACAGTTTGCGAGGTACCAAATGAACTATCACAAGTACTCAAGCAAATCTGGTTTCTCGTTCTCCTATGTCATGCTCGCGTTGGTGATCGTTTTTCTGTTCATCCCTCTCTTTGTTGTGGTGTTCTTCTCCTTCAACAGTGCCAAGGGGATGCAGTGGGACCATGCCTCGCTGATCTGGTACCAACGGCTCATCTTTGAGAGTCCTTCCTTGTGGTCGGCATTCCGAAACAGCCTGATCATCGCACTCACCAGTTCGGTCACCGCAACCGTTTTGGGTTCCCTTGCTGCCATCGGCATCAAGTGGTACAGATTCCACGGTAGAAGCTACATCACCACCGTAAGTTACTTGCCGATGGTCCTTCCCGAGGTAATCATCGGTATCTCGATGTTGATCTTCTTCTCTGCGGTCAAGGTAAGACTGGGCATGTTCACCATCTTTGCTGCACATACCACGTTCAACCTGCCCTTCGTTTTCATGATGGTTTCCGCACGACTGGATGAATTCGACTACTCCACCGTCGAAGCTGCCAGAGACCTGGGAGCCAATGAACGGCAGACCTTGACGAAAGTAATCATACCGACCATCATACCTGCAGTGCTTTCTGGATTCTTGATGTGCATCACCATGTCTTTGGAAGACTTTGTCATTACGTTCTTTGTCTCCGGACCTGGTTCAGGAACCCTTCCGTTGTATGTATACTCGATGATTCGCTACGGTGTCTCACCGGTGATCAATGCTCTCTCGTTCGTCATGATCCTTGGGACCATGGTCATTGCGTTCATCTTCAGGAAGTTTCTCAAGACAGTCGCTGCAAGCAGCTAGGAGGCACCACTACAGGTTGGAGGTGCGTCGTGAAGAGGTTCGTCAAGTTTTTTTGGGTTTTCCTGGTATGCATACTGGTACTGTCGAGCACAGCATGTACGAGAAAATCCGGAGAAAACGGGAAGCTGTACCTCTACAACTGGACGTATTACACTCCAGACAACCTGGTTGCCAAGTTTGAGGAAGAGACCGGCATCGATGTCATCATCGACAACTTTGCCTCCAACGAGGAGATGTTTGCCAAGGTCATGGCCGGCGGGAACAAAGGCTATGACATACTCTTCCCCTCCTCTGATTACACCCAGATCATGATCAAGCTCGGCCTCTTGGCTGAGCTTGACCATGAGAAACTCCCCAACCTTTCCCATATTGCTCCACTGATCAGGGAAAAGGCCACCTATGACCCACATTTCTCCTACGCTGTCCCTTACTTCATGGGCTCCAGCGGCATTGCAGTCAACACAGAGCGTGTAGAGGGAGCATATGAGCGCAGTTGGGCCATCTTCTCAGATCCTCGCTTTGCAGGCAGAATGTCGCTGCTTGATGATATGCGCGAAGTCATGGGAGCTGCACTCAAGCACCTTGGCTTTGAGGGAAATACCACTGATGAGGAGCAGCTCACCATGGCGGCTGAACTCATCAACACATCATGGAAACCGAACATCGTGAAGTTTGACTCTGAATCCTTCGGAAAGGCTTTCAGCAGGGGTGAATTTGTAGTGGTGCATGCATACCCAGAGAATGTGTTTGCAGAGATTCCTTCCGAAAATTGGTCCTCCATCGATTTTTTCATCCCCGAGGAAGGGGGCATGATGTACATCGATAATATGGTCATACCCGTCGGAGCTGATAACATCGAGAATGCCCACACCTTCATCAACTTCATTCACGATCCGAAAAACTATGCACTCTTTCTGGATGCCTTCGGCTTTCCTCCAACCACCAACACGGGTGCGGCACAGTACATGAAGAATTCGGATTTCTTCTTCAGTGTGGAAGATCTGGCCCATTCCGACAATATCCAGGATCTTGGACCTGATCTGGAAATCTACAACCAACTTTGGCAAACTGTACGTTATGAACACTAAATAGTGCATAATTATGCAATATTTTTACAAACTGTTCTCATTTGCTCTTGCAACCCGTTTTTTCAACAGGTATTCTGAATCAACATGCATTTGTTGGAGGGGAGTTGTTTCATGAACACGTATACAGTACTGACTGCGCTTGCCTTTGCGCTTTATCTTGGCCTTATGCTGGCCATTGGGTTCTTTACCTTTCGCAAGACAAAGTCCACCAGTGACTACTTCCTTGGAGGAAGATCGATCGGTCCTTGGTTCACCGCACTCAGTGCCGAGGCCTCGGACATGTCCGGCTGGCTCTTGATGGGACTTCCCGGCCTTGCCTACTTCACTGGCTTGCAGGAAGCTTTCTGGACCGCAGTGGGACTGCTGGTCGGGACCTATCTCAACTGGCTGCTGGTTGCAAAAAGGATGCGCAAATACACCATCCATGCCAAGGATTCCATCACCATCCCCGAATTCCTGACCAACCGTTTCTATGACAAGTCGAAAGTGTTGCAGACGATCAGCTCAGTCATCATTCTCGTCTTCTTCGTGGTCTACACGGCCAGCGGTTTCCTTGCCTGCGCCAAGCTCTTCACGGCAGTCTTCGGCATGAACTACTATGCAGCGCTCATCCTTGGCGTGGTTGTCATTCTCGGTTACACCCTGCTTGGCGGGTATCTTGCCGTAGTTGCAACCGACTTCCTGCAAGGCAGTCTGATGTTCATTGCGCTTGTTGCCACCGGCCTGATCGCTCTCTTTGCCATCGGCGGCCCTCTCCATACTTTCACTGAGCTTGCAAAGTTCGGTGAGCACTTCATCAACCCCTTCATCACCCCTCCTGGAACGACGTACGGATTCTTGCAGATACTCAGCGCCCTCGCGTGGGGCCTTGGTTACTTCGGCATGCCGCATATTCTCGTGCGGTTCATGTCCATTCGCAGCAATTCCGAGGTTAAGACCAGTCGCCGTATCGCAATGGTGTGGGTGACCATTGCCATGGCAGCCGCCCTCTTGGTTGGTGTCGTAGGAAAAATCTTCCTGCTCCCGCTTGAGTACACCTCACAAAGTGCTGCTGAAGCAGTCTTCATCGCCAGTATGCAGAAGATATTCCCGACCTTCATCGCCGGCTTCTTCCTCTGCGCCATCCTTGCAGCCAGCATGAGCACAGCCGACAGCCAGCTGCTTGTCGCCTCATCCGCGTTCAGCAAGGACGTCTACAAGGCACTTCTGAGAAAGGATGCCTCGGACAAGGAGACCCTGCTGGTCAGCCGCATCACCGTAGTGGTGATCACCATCATCGCCATCTTCCTTGCCATGGATCCCAACTCATCCATCTTTGATGTTGTCTCCTATGCATGGGCAGGATTCGGAGCTACCTTCGGACCGGTCATCCTCGCTTCGCTCTTCTGGAGAAAGGCCACCAGAAACGGGGCTGTAGCAGCCATGGTCGGCGGTTTCTTGACTGTCATCATCTGGAAGCAGCTCTCCGGCGGGCTCTTTGATGTCTATGAACTGCTTCCCGGCTTTATCATCGCCTCCATCCTCATGATCGTCTTCAGCCTTCTGGAAAAGGAACCTGATCCAGTGATGCTTGCAGATTTCGATGCCTATACGGCAATCGAAGACTAAAGGTGAGCCGGGGTTCTTCCCCGGCTTTTTTTGACTTTTTTCCCAATTGCGTAGAAAAACAGTTGACGCATTGCCGTGATAAACTTATACTGCTTCAAAATCCAGCCTTTAGGTAGGATATTTTCTTGGAGGAGGCACACTATGATGCAGATGCAAAACAGCACTGATTCCTGTGATCCTATGATGTGCCGCAACGCACTCGCCTAAGAATTCCTCCAAGGTACTTTCCATGAAACAAGCAAAACATCCACGCTGTGGTTCGGTAACCGATCACATGCGATGCACCTGGTCATATTCACTACCAACACAGGCTTTCGTCTGTGCACTCTTCACACCAGGAGCATCCTATGTCAACGATCAACCACACCAACCAATTCGAAACTCTTGCCCTGCATGCAGGACAGGAACATGCCGACCCTGCCACCGGTGCACGAGCGGTTCCCATCTACCAGAGCACCAGTTATGTCTTTGATTCCTGTGCCCAGGCAGAAGCCCGCTTCAACCTTTCGGAGCCGGGGAATATCTACAGCCGCCTTTCCAACCCTACCCAGGATGTCTTTGAAACGCGCATCGCCGCCCTTGAAGGGGGAATTGGGGCATTGGCTACTGCGAGTGGATCGGCCGCCATCACCCTGACGATCCTCAATCTTGCCAAGCAAGGCGAGCACATCGTAAGTGCCCAGACCATCTATGGAGGCACATACAACCTTTTTGCCAACACCCTAACCGAGTGGGGCATCACCACCACCTTCGTAGATGTTTCCGACCTTGCACAGGTGCGCAAAGCGATCAAGGCCGAAACCAAGGCTCTCTTTGTCGAGACAATCGGCAACCCGAACGCCACCTTGTGTGACTTGGAACAGCTTGCCCAGATTGCCCATGAACACAAGATCCCGTTGGTAGTGGACAATACCTTCGCTACCCCTTACTTGGTTCGCCCGATCGAGTACGGAGCAGATATCGTGGTACACTCGGCGACGAAGTTTATCGGTGGCCATGGGACTGCCCTAGGAGGGGTTATCATCGACAGCGGCAACTTCTCTTGGGAAGAAAGCGGAAAATTCCCCTCCATCACCGAGCCCAACCCCAGCTACCATGGACTGAGTTTCAGCAAAGCAGTAGGAAAGGCTGCCTGGATAGCCAAGGCCCGGGCTGTCTTGCTGCGTGATACCGGAGCCTGTCTCGCACCATGGCACTCCTGGCTCTTCCTCCAAGGTCTGGAAACACTCCCCTTGCGTGTTGAACGCCATGTCCAGAACAGCCTGAAGATTGTTGAGTACCTCAATGCCCACCCAAAGGTGGATGCGGTACGGCACCCCAGTCTTTCGGACAACCCCTATCATGCGTTGTATAAGCGATATTTCCCGAAAGGAGGGATCAGCATCTTCACCTTTGACATCAAAGGAAGCGAAGAGGATGCCAGAACGTTCATCGACTCTCTCAAGATCTTCAGCCTCTTGGCAAATGTTGCAGACCTCAAGTCTTTGGTCATCCATCCGGCAACCACCACCCACTCCCAGCTTTCCGAGGAGGAGAAGAGAAGCCAGGGCATCAGAGGCACCACCATCCGTCTCTCCATTGGCTGTGAGCACATTGATGATCTGATTGCCGACCTCGAAGCGGCCTTCTCGCTTGTAAAGGGAGGCAACACATGCCAGTAACCATACCCAAAGACCTACCATCAGGAGCAGTCCTGAAGGAAGAGAACATCTTCTTCATGACAAGCGAACGGGCCATTCACCAAGATATTCGTCCTTTGCAGATTGCCATCCTCAACCTGATGCCGAACAAGAAAAAGACTGAAGAGCAGTTTTTGCGCCTGCTGGGCAATACAGCCCTGCAGGTGGAGGTAACGTTTCTCACCACCGCAAGCTATGAGAGCAAGAACACCCCTCGCTCCTATCTGAAGACATTCTACAGGACGTTCGACGAGATCAAGGAAGATCGATTTGATGCCTTGATCGTAACCGGAAGTCCTGTTGAGACCCTTGCATTTGAGAACGTTGCATACTGGAATGAACTTGAGAAGATCCTTGACTGGGCAGAGCAGCATGTCTACTCCTCCCTGTTTGTCTGCTGGGCAGCCCAAGCAGCGTTGTACCACCACTACGGCATCGACAAGCAACTGCTTCCCTCCAAGCTTTTCGGGGTGTACAGCCATACCGTCCTCGATGCCAAACACCCATTGGTGAGAGGCTTCGATGACCAGTTCCGTGCTCCCCACTCCCGCCACACCGCCATCGATGAGGCAAAAGTAAGAAAGAACAGCCACTTGAAGGTGCTCTGCGAATCAGAGGAGGCGGGAATCTATCTGATCACCAGCAAGGATGGGAGGAAGGTATTCATCACCGGCCACAGTGAGTATGACAAACAGACCCTGCACGATGAGTACCAACGGTATCTGAAAGCAGGCAAACCCATCAGCAAGCCGGTGGGCTACTACCTTGGTGAGGATGAGTCATCGCCTGTACAGATGAGCTGGAGAGGACATGCCAACCTGTTGTTCACCAACTGGTTGAACTACCATGTCTACCAGGGAACCCCCTATCATCTGGAAGAGCTGGGAGTACATGCCCAATGAGATGACTCACCGGGACCTGCACACCCAAGACAGGAATGGAAGCCACTTCTCAGTGGTTCCAGAACTCCTTGTGGTCAGCGATGATTGCATGCAACAACTGTTCATCGGTGGCAGGTCCCACCACTTCCATGTCTTTCTGCCCGTAGGAGAGCACCACATCACTGGGAAGATCGAAAGTAGGATTCTGCACATCGCTTCCGGTAAGTTCCAACAGCTGTTTCTCAGTGATACCAAAGACAAGGCGTCGGACATTGGTCCAATACAGGGCTCCGGTGCACATCACACAGGGCTCAGCGTTGGTGTAGAGCGTACAGGAAGCAAGGAAGTCAGCATCGTAGCATTTGCTCGCCTTGAAAAGCAGAAGCGTCTCTGCATGCATGGCTGACCCCCCTTCCTCATAATCGTTTTCCTGTTCCATCAGGATGGTTCCATCCTTATCAGCAAGCAAGGCTCCAAAGGGATGATTGCCTTTCTGTTTGGCCTCATGGGCAATGCGAACGGTTTCATAGAGCAGATGGATATCCTTATCACTCATTTCCTTGCGACTGATGGTGGGCATATGGCACTCCTATTCTTTCGTATGCCTACCCTAGCATGCAAATGCATGGATGGCAATCCGGGAAAAAGTCCACAAAACTTCAAGAATGGACCTATCTGACGATTATGTAGTACAATAGCAACAATCTTTACCCAAGCTACAAAAATCCGGCATTGACGTTTGGGAAGAGAGACCGTACATTAGAGGGAAGCTGTCGCAGGACAGGGACCCTACAAAAAAGGAATGACTATGAACAAGAATACCCGAACCAAGGTGATTGTGACCATGTTGGCCATGATCCTTATCGCTACTTCTCTCTTCGCAGCAGGCATGAAGGAAAGTAATCCTGATGCGATCACCGTCCGCATCCTGTCCTCAAGCGCTTCCGACGGCCAGCAGACATTTGCAGCCCGTACGCTCGAAGGGAATGAGATCAGTTTCATCGCCAACGATTTGACCAAGTCCAGCTATCCTGTAGGCTCGCTTGCAGTAGGCGACTATCTGGAAGTAGTCCTTGCAGGATCGCTTGCACTGGATATCCGCTACATCAACCCCTTGGTTGCCACCGGTGTACTCCCTTACTCCATCAGCACCGAGCGCGCTACCACCCTTGAAAGCCTTACCGACCGTTTCAGCTATACCTATGGGTACCTGCTGATTCAGTCCTTCGCTTCCCAGGGGCTCTTCTTCGATGCAGGGTACTATGTGAAAGGAGCCCTCGACGGCTATCGCGATTCACAGAGTGAAGTGCAGGCAGGCTTCTACACCCTTGAAGAACTCTACGCCAATGTGAATGAGTATCAAGCAACCATCTGGAGTGCAGGGCTTGCTGCAACCGATTACGGCAAGAACTACAGCTCAGTTGACCAGGTTCGGGATCTCTCCAAACCTGAAGATCTGAGCGATGCATTCAGCTACACCTACGGCTACCTGCTCGCACTGAACATGGCAGGACAGGGAATTCAGGTGAATGGAGATCTCTACGCCGCCGGAGCCCTGGACTTTGCCTGTGAGAATCCCTTGCAGATGAATGAGATGGAGATGCAGATCGCCTTCACGGAGTATCAGCAGATTCTTGAAGCAGAGTATGCCGAGTGGCTCAGTGAAATTGCTGCAACCAACCTTGCTGAAGCCGAAGCGTTCCTTGAGGCAAACAAGGCAAACGATGGAGTCATCACCACCGCCAGCGGACTGCAGTACCAGGTACTGACCCCTGCTACCGGTGCAATACCGACCATGGCCGACCATGTTGAGGTGAACTACCAGCTCCAGATGATCGATGGATCGATGATCGAAAGTTCCTATGATATGGGAGAGCCCGCACACTTCCCCGTTAGCGGTTTGATCGAGGGCTTTACCGAAGCTCTGCTGACCATGAACACCGGCAGCGTGATCCGCACATGGATCCATCCTGCCCTTGGTTACGGTGAAGCAGGTACGGAAACCATTCTTCCGAACTCACTTCTGGTATTCGACATCGAATTGGTCTCCATCGAGGACAACCCGAACCATTGATTATTCTGATTTGATCATTGTGCCGCAGGCTTTGTACTGCGGCCTTTTTATGTCCTCTCCTAGCCACGACTCACCTGTTTGGCTATACTTGCTATGTGGATACGAAAAGTCATTTGATAGAAACAATCTATGAACACTTGAAAGACCAGGTACGGCAAGGCTTGCTCCAAAATGGGGCAAAGCTTTCGGAGAACAATCTTGCGAAACAGTTCTCCTGCTCCAGAACTCCTGTGCGCGAAGCATTGAAGCGTCTTGAACAGGATGGATTTGTGGTAATCGTGCCCCATAGCGGAAGCTACATCAAGGACATCACCATGGTCGACTATCAGCAGTTGACGGAGGTACGTGCATACCTTGAGGCCCTTGCCATGCGCATTGTGTGTGAGAATGGTGCAGATTCTTCCAAGCTGGAAGCCATTCTTGATCAGATGGATGAACTGTGGAAGAGCAACAGGGCTTTTGATGTACAGAAGTTCAGTGCGTTGCACTACCAGTTCCATCTCGAGCTCATCAAACTTGCTGGCAACGAGCTGCTTACCCAAACCTACAGCAGGCTGAACCTCAGCGAGGCTGCCCTGCTCTTTGCCCAGAATATCAACGACCGCGGTATCGCCAAAACCCAAGAGGAACACCGTCACCTTGTTGAGGCCATCAGGCGCCAGG
>JAAYQY010000076.1 GCA_012519125.1 Spirochaetales bacterium | reverse complement strand
TTACCCGTATCGTCGTGGCCAGTGAAGAGGTCTTTGTCAAGCATGGATACGACCTTATCATCTGCAATACCTTCGATAAGCCTGAGCGTGAGAAAGCAATTCTCAACAGGATGATCCAGCAACGGGTGGATGGCATCATCCTCACCCCGACGAAAATGGGAACTGAGAACACCAAGCTGTTGAGAAAAGTCGGGATGAAGATGGTGGTGGTTGACCGTCCCCTCCCCGGGGTCAAAGACTTTTTCTGGGTCGCAACCAACAACTACGGGTGCGGCTTTGTGGGGGCACATTACCTGTTTTCAAAAGGCCATAAAAGGGTTGCCTATATTGGGTGGAATAGTGGAATCGAAGATCTTGAAGCCAGAAAACGTGCGTTTTTTGATGCAGCAGATACCTATGGGATTTCCCAAGACTCCCTGATTGTGGCAGAAGGTGGCTTCTCCGCAGAGGAAGGATGCCGGCTCACCTCTTATGTGTTGGAGAAGCACCCCGAGGTAACCGCCATTTTCTATGGATTCAACATCCAGGCATTGGGGGGGGTCACCTGTCTTTCCCAGAGAGGAATCTCCATTCCCGAAGAGCTTTCGGTGATGATCATCGGCAGCCCCGAATGGATCATGGCAGGAAAGAATGGTTTCACCCATGTAGACATGAACGACCTCGAACTGGGGCGAAAAGCAGCAAATCTCCTGCTTTCCCAGATACAGGCAGAGGGCGATGTACCGTTTCAGCATATCATACAGGATTGTTCCCTGATTGAGGGAAGTTCTGTACGAGATATACGTTAGGAGGAGAACATAATGAGAAAGACACTTGCTGTTTGCGTAGTGCTCATGCTCGCAGTCGGTTTCTGCTTTGCTCAAGGAGCAGCAGAAGAAACCTATCCCACCAAAGCCATCAACTTGACCGTTCCGTACGGTGCAGGTGGTACCACTGACCTCACTGCCCGTGCTTTGGCCAATGCTATGGGCCAGAAGCTTGGGACAACCATCAATGTGGTGAACACCCCGGGTGCCGGTGGAAGCGCCGGTTCATTGAATGTGCAGAATGCAAAAGTTGATGGATACACCATGCTCGCCAATGGCATGCTTGCATTCACCACCATGCCCATCAATGGCTATACCGAGAAGACCTATCGTGAATGGGACATCTGGATCGCCACGTTTGCTCCCAATGCAATCATTGTTCCGAAAAACTCCCCGTACAACACAATTGAAGATCTTATTGCAGCGATCAAGGCCAATCCCGGCAAGATCACGGCAGGAACTGCAGGCATCGGAAGCGGCGGTCACTTCGGTGCTGAAGTCATCAAGGCCATTGCAGGAGCTCCCTACAAGCACATCACCTATGCCGGTGGTGGTCCTGCCCTCACTGCCACCCTCTCCGGTGAAGTCGACTTCTGTCCTCAGCTGCTCGCTGAGTACAAGGATCTCATCATCAGTGGCGATGTGAAGTGTCTTGCAACCCTCTCTGATACCGATATTGAGCTCGCTCCCGGCGTTGTGGTGAAGTCCATTCTCCACTCCTATCCTACGGCCAGCAAGTTTGTGCCGATGGGTGAAGTGACCGGTATCCTGCTCCCCAACGGCTTGAGTGAAGCCAGCCTTGCCAAGCTCGATGATGCATTTGCCTTTGCAACCAAAGACAAGGCCTTCCTCGACTTTGCAGCAGTCAAGAGTTTCACTGTCATGCCGATGGGACGTGCAGATTCCCAGAAGTACCTCGATACCTTCGCCAGCAAGGCAAGCTACCTGATGTATGATGCAGGTGCTGTGGCCATCGATCCGGCCAAGTTCGGTTTCAAGCGCTGATTTACTATGCGTACCAGGGTGGGCAACTGCTCTGGTACGCTTCATCCCTACCCCATTTCAGGATCTCAACATGGATACCAAGCAAAAGGATTTCACCATCTCCCTGGTGCTCTCACTGGTGGGCATCTACGCAACGGTCGAAGGCATCAGAATGTATCTGAAGGCAGCGCAACCACCGTTTGGAATTACCAACCTTTCCATCTCCCCAGCTCTTCTTCC
>JAAYQY010000075.1 GCA_012519125.1 Spirochaetales bacterium | reverse complement strand
CTCGGTGTCCATGTCCAACACCAATGCAACGGGCTGGGCGCCCTGGGTGGTGGATGCAAACGGCAATGTTGTTCCATTCAAGAACTTTGATGCAGAGAGCCGCCTCGACTCCTTTTACTTTGCTGAGAATGTACCTGCTGGGGAGTACACCCTCAAGGGCTTCTACCACGTCTATATCGACTACTCGAAATCCAATGACGGGGAAGTCGCCTCCTACGGTCCGTTTGAGAACTATCCCTACCACGTGAAGCAGGAGTTTGCGCTTGCCCAACCGGTGAAGCTCACCCTGAAGAACGCCGAGATAGCAACCTTCGGACGCTACTACGTGGAAGGCCAGTGGCGTGAAGGACTTGCCGGTACCACTGATGACCGCTGGGCAATGAATGAGGCCACCGTGAAGATCACCGGTGATGCTGCGGACAAGAAGGCCCTGCGTGTCGCCAAGAACTGGGCAACCCCTGCTTGGTCTGACTGGAATACCCGTAATCCTGAAACGGCAGCTGACAAGTAAGCTGCAACGGAAAGTTCTCTGATGGGCTGGAGCAATCCAGCCCAGTGTTTGTTCCAAAATCCAAACATAATACCACTCATTTCTAGGCAGACTGCAGATTCTCTTCTATACTTTCCCCAGCAAAACGCTAGGGAGTATGTCATGCGTAGGATAGGCAGGAAGCTACTGAGGATTGTGCTATGGGTGTTCGCCGCCATTGTCTTTTTGTTGCTCATCTCCTCGATGGTGCATGCCACCTATTTCCGCCAGCGCTTTGAGAATATCGAGCCATACGGAGAGCTGGTCGAGGTTTTTGACGGTTCCATGCACCTGTACTCTGTGGGAGAGGGGGAGAAGACCATCGTCCTGTTGCCAGGCATGGGAGTGGGACTGCCCAGTGCGGATTTCGGCCCCTTGATGCGCGCCTTGGGCGAGAAGTACACCGTTGTGGTGGTGGAGTACTTCGGGGTGGGGTTCAGCTCCACCACCGAGCGACCGAGAAGCAGTGCCAACTATGTGGAAGAGATCCGCACAGCCCTTGCAACTGCAGGCTTTCGTGGTCCCTACGTGTTGATGGGCCACTCCATTTCCAGCGCCTACAGCGAACTGTATGCCAGCTTGCATCCTGAGGAGGTCGAGGCAATCATCAGCTTGGACGGTACCTCAACAGCACTCTCTGCTCCGATGCCCGCATTTGCAAAGGCCTTGCTGCCTATTGCCAGGGTTCAACAGGATCTGGGTCTCACCAGCCTGCTCGGCCCCTTGGTCACCAACGCTGATGCAATCGGTTCCTTGGGGTACACAACCCAGGAGATCCAAGACATGCTGGTGTTTGCCGGGTTTTCCGTCAACAGGACCTTGCTTGCCCAGATGGGCAATGTTTCCGAGTCCATCGAAGAGGTCATGCGTGTGCCGTTCCCCCCTCAGGTGCCGTATCTCAAGCTCATCGCATCCGATACCTATGAAAAGCCCAACCCGATGCTTCCTGTCACCCCCATTGAGTATCAGCTGCAGCATCTGGAACGGATAGGGGGGCATGCACAGTACAAGGTACTCGAAGGTACACACTTCCTCTACCAAACCAATGTTGACAAGATTGTTCAGCTTACGGATCTGTTTCTTGCCTCACGCTTGTGAGCTGTACTGTTTTGCCTCGTTGATGACTTGTCTCAGCTGCTCCTGCAAGGCAAGGAGCAGTTGCTTGTCGAGCTCCGCCTCAGCATTCTCAGCCATCATTTGCACGTGCTTGCAGAGTTTCTGGGCTTCCAACGCCCCAACGGCGCCGCAGCTTCCTTTGCCCTTGTGCGCAAGCTCAGCAATGAGCGTACGATCGTGCTCAGATTCCAACTCGCTGAGCAACACTTCAGTCTCTTGGATGAATGAGGTGAGTACTTTGGCGTACAGGTCCTTGTTTCCCCCCACATTCCTCACTCCGATCGATACATTAAGCTTTTCAAGGCTCTCCTGGCTCGGCGAATAGGTTGCGGCAAGACGATGCACCGCATTCAGCAACTCCTCCGGGTTGTACGGCTTTCCTATCAGTTCGGTTATCCCGATGCTCTCGCACCGTTCTCTTACCGAATTCATCAGGTCAGCTGAGGTGACGATGATCGGGACCTTGGTGTTCTTGCCCCTGATGAGAGTACTCGACTCATACCCATCCATCACATCCATATGCAGGTCCATCAGGATCAGGTGTATCCTTTCCTCCTCCTTGAGGAAGGTCTCGTACCCCTCTTTGCCATTGGAGGCGAGCAGCCCCTGGTTGCCGGCCTGCTCAAGCAACTCTTTTGCAATGATCTGGTTTGTTGGGTTGTCCTCCACCACCAGTATCAAATAGTGTTGGGACGGCGGAGTCGCCTCTTGGGATGGTTGCCCGATCTTGCCTGCCGAACCTCTGCCGAAGAGTTGCAAGAGACCATTGAGGATCACGGAGTTGATTACCGGCAGGGGAAGGATGAGATCGGCAACCACCTCTTCCTCTGCTTGCCTGTCCTCATGGACGAAAACCAGCAGCTTCGTCTGGGTTTGCCCTTGGGCCTTGAGCATGGTATAGAAGCTCTGATGATCCTCGCTGTGGAGCTGGTGTTCGACCACCACCAGGTCGAAGGTGTGGTCTTGTTCCAAGATCTTGGCGGCAAGCTTTGTTGAGGTGACCCCCTCGAAGGTGAGATGGTATTCACCAAACAGGACACTGATGCGCTCCTCCAGATGACGGTCATGCAAGACAAGCAGGGCCTTGAGGCGTGCGAAATCGATGGCCTTTCTCTTCTGCTGGTCGGCTTCAGAGCCCTGTTTGTCTATGCTGAGGGGAATGGTTGCGGTGAAGGTGCTCCCTTTGTGCAGGATGCTGGTCACTTCCAATCGGCCTCCCATCTTCTCCACCAGTCCTTTGACGATGGACAGGCCCAGCCCTGAACCTCCGAACCTCCGGTTAATCGTCTCATTGGCTTGTATGAAGGGTTGGAAAATGGTTCCCAACTGCTCTTCACTCATCCCGATGCCGCTGTCCTTCACGGCGAAGGAGAGGGAGCACTCCCCATCCGTTTGTTGGGTGCTGGAGATGATCAGCTCCACCGAGCCTTCCTCGGTGAACTTGACTGCATTGTTCAGCAAGTTGATAAGGATTTGGGCGATTCGGGTGGGGTCCCCAAGGAAGTGATGGGGGATTGGACCTTCCTCATTGATGGAAAAAGCAAGTCCTTTTTGCCGTATGAGGTAGGAGACGATGGAGATGCAGTTCTCCAATACATCATCAAGCGAGAAGGGTACGCGCTCGAGCACAATCCTATCTTCGCTGAGTCGTGAGAATTCAAGAATGTCATTGATGATGGTCTGCATCGTCTGGGTTGTCGCTCCGATGCTTTTCACATACCGCCGTTGGTTTGCATCAAGCTCTGTTTTCTCCAACAGATAACTCATCCCGCGTATCCCGTTGAGTGGGGTGCGTATTTCGTGCGATATGCGTGCGAGGAACCTGCTTTTCTCCTGATCGGCTGCCTGGGCTTGGCGCTGGGCGATATCCTTCTCCTTGATCGCCATGCGAAGACGCACGATCCAGAACGAGGAGAGGCTGAACCCCAGGAAGAGAATGATCAGGAGCGAGCCGGCGATCCTGATGTAGGGGGAGTAGTCCACCTTGGATTCATACCGGATCCAACGGGAGAGGATCTGGGCCTCTTCAGCCTCAGTGATGGAATCCAGGGCTTTTTGCAGGATGGAAACAAGCAGAGGCCAGTCGCTGCGAACTGCCATATGGAGGTTTTGGATGCCCCCTTCGGTGATGGGGATGAATCTCAGTTCAGTCAATCCCAGTTTTCGGCTGAGGTAGATGCTGGTTGCCTCGTTTCCGACAAAGGCTACTTCCTCAGCACGATTCACTGCAAGCAGGGCCTCCTCGACCGTATCATACAGACGCTGGTCAATTTCTGGGTAGCTGGTGAGAAACCCTTCGTGACTGCTGTCCTTCTGGACGGCAACCTGCCTTCCAAAGAGGTCTGAGAACCGTGAAAAGGAGGTGTTGGACTTCTGCACCACAATCGAGCGCTGGAAGTGGAGGTAGGGTTCCTCATAGGTCAGAAACTGTGCGCGTTGATCGGTATACCCGACTGCCGGCAGCAGGTCTATTTCCCTATTGCGTGCCTTCTGTACCGCGTCCACCCAGCCAAGGCCCGGGTCGTGGACGAAGCTCAGTCCAGTCCTCTTGCTGATGAGGTCCAGAAAGTCGGCTGCGATGCCGGAGTGCTGACCCTGCTCATCAAGAAACTCAAAGGGAACAAACTTTGGATCGATACCGATGTGGATGACCGGATGCTCGGCCAGGAATGCCTGCTCCTCTTCTGTGAATTGCGGTGCTCCTGTTGCTGCGCCCAGCATGCATGATAACGAGAGCATCAGGAGCAAGAACAGCTAGAAGCGTTTCAATGCTCTCATGGATACCTCTCAGTCCTTGTTCAATGCTGCTTGTATTGCATTGGAAATCTTGAGGAACGCTTGGAAGATGACCGGATCGAAATGGCGCTCTGCCTCACTGCTCATCACCTCTATGGCTTTTTGGTGGCTCATTGCCTCCTTGTATACCCGTTTGCTGGTCAAGGCATCATAGACATCGATGACAGCCATCAAGCGGCCGGAGAGAGGAATCTTGTCATGGTCAAGTCCGTTGGGATAGCCTGAACCGTCAAACCACTCATGATGGCTGGCAATGAGCTCCCGTGCCGTTTCAATGAAGCTGATCTTTGCATCACTGGGCTCGGTGCTGTAGTCGAGGGCTTCCACCCCTTTGAGCACATGCTCGCGCATGATGACAATCTCGGCCTGTTCGAGCCTGCCGGGTTTGAGCAGGATGTTGTCAGGGATGCCGACCTTGCCGATATCGTGCAGGGGAGCAGTATCGACCAACTCCTGGATGTCCTTTTCCGATAATTGGTATCCATCCTTGGGATGCTTCTGGAGCTCCTCACAGAGCAGCTGCATCATGACCTTGGTGCGGCGGGAGTGGTCGCTGGATTCGACATTGCGGATTTCCAACAGCCGCACCAACGCATTGATGGTAATCTCATTGGTCTTGCGGATCTCAGCCGTCCGTTGTTGCACCTGCTCCTCAAGCATGCGGTTGTGCTGCCGGATTTGCTCAGTTGCCTGTTTGAGACGCAACTGCACCTCGATGCGTTTCTGCAGCGCCTGGAAGTTCAGCGGCTTGCGGATGAAGTCCATGGCCCCTTTGTCCAGACCCAGAATCTCCTTGTCCACCTCTTCGCTGTTGGTCAGGATGATTACGGGAATCTCTATGCCAAGAGGGCCCATCTTGTCCAGGAAGGCAAACCCATCCATCACCGGCATCCGCAGGTCAAGCAGGATGAGATCGGTCTCAGGATGCTCTTTCAGCATGCTCAGTCCTTCCTGTCCATCACGGGCAACCAAGACCTGGTGTGAGGAGAGTATGTACTCGATCATGGTAAGATCAGTCAAGGAATCGTCGATAGCCAGGATAACCGCCACAGTGCCCACCCCCTTGCATAGCTACAGCCTACCATCGGTAGGTAGGCAAGTAAAGCAACATAAGGTGCAGATTCTCCAAGAAATACAAAACAAAAGTATTTTTATAGGGATTGAAAATTGCTTAATAATTTCTCTGGAAATCCACGATATTCTGCATCTGTTTTCCGTTGAGATACCTCTCCAGGTTGGTCAGGAAGAGGGAAAACACCTGATGCGGGTCACTGGGGGAGAGACCGCTTGCATGGGGGGTGATGAACACGTTGTCCAGACTCCAGAGCTTGCTTTCGGGAGGAAGCGGCTCCAGCTGGGTGACATCGAGGCCCGCTCCTGCCAGTTGCCTGGTTTCCAATGCCTCGATGAGGGCCTCTTCATCCACCAAGGCCCCCCTGCCCACGTTGATCAGGTAAGCCGAGCTCTTCAGAAGGGAAAGTCTCTTCGCATCGATCAGGTGCTCGGTTTCCTTGGTGTAGGCGGGGCAGAGGGCAAGGTAGTCCGCCTGGCCGAGCAGTGTGTCCAATTCGTCGATGGTCCCCAGAATGTCGACGAAGGCAGGTTTCTCGGTTGCAGTACGCTTGACAGCCACAACCCGCATGCCATGGGCTTTGGCCCGTTTTGCAAGGTTGGTCCCGATATCCCCAAGGCCTACGATCAGGAGGGTGCTCTCCCAGATGTCATGGGTGGGGAAGTAGTTCTTCCACAGTTTCTGCTCCATCTGCTTGTGGTAGGTGAGAAAGTTGTGGTTGAAGGCGATGATCATGCCGATGACATGGTCAGCTATCTGCTTTCCGTAGGTGCCCACGCTGTTGGTCAGAAGCACATCTTCACGTGCATAGAGTGCCTTGTCGGCATACTGCGTGACTCCTGCACTGGGGGTGTGGAGCCACCGCAGGCTTGTGGCATGGATCAGATCCTCCGGTTTGGGAAAGCCCACGATGATGTGTGCTTGTTCCAATTGTTCCTTGGTGTAGGTCGCGCCCCGCAGGGTGGTTACCTTGATCTGGGGATAGGAGGCGAGAAGCTGCTGCATCTCCTCTTGGTCGGGATGAAAGTGGGTATGGGTGAGAAAGAGTATGGATGGTAAGTTCACGGCAATTCCTTGGTTCAATGAGTTCGTTTCTGCTCGTAGAGCGCCTTGTCCGCACAGCTTACCAATTCCTCAAGGTCAATGTCATCCCTACCCTCGGCAACTCCGATGCTGATCGAGAGTGGTTTTCCCTCAAGTTCTTCGAGGTTGATAGCCTTCACTTCTTCCTGCAACTCTTGCTTGACCTTATACGCTTGTTGGAGGTCACAGGCGGGAAGTATGATGGCAAACTCGTCTCCGCCATAGCGGAAACAGCCTTTGGGCCAAGCAAGTCCCAGTTGCAGGGTTTTGGCAATATGCTTGAGAACCTTGTCTCCGGTCAGGTGCCCATGGCTGTCGTTGATCGCCTTGAATTGGTCGACATCCAGCATCAGCAAGGAGAATGAGTTTCTGTGTTTTTTTGCCTCAGAGGCAATATCAGCGAGTGTACGGTTGAATGATCGCTTGTTTCCCAACTGGGTGAGTTCGTCGATATTTGCCCGATTGTAGATACTCAGGATGATGGTGTACAGGGAGAGTGCGATGACGAATATGAAAAAAGCAAACCCAAAGATAAGGATGATGGTGATCCGCTGATGGCGAAGCTGCAAGTAATCTGCTGAGTAATCGGCTCCCACCACTCCGACGATGGTGTGGTCACGCCAATCCTTGATCGGGGCATAGGCAGTGATGTAGGCGCCCCAGTTCGGGTCATCCTCCAAATCGCTGACTGCTCTCAAGCCAGTCTGGAATGTGTACAGTTCAGTGGGGTTCATCGTATCGATGCTTCCGAAGGGTGAGAACAGGTCACTCTCCGGATCCTCTCCATCCAGGACATAGGCATCGGTCTGCTCATCGATGTACTTGGTGGTGAAGATGAAAGCGACATCACTCGAATCCTTGATCGAACGGAAGATGGAGGTCATCTGTTCGTAGTACCGGTACTCCGCAGTCCCGCTGACAAGGTCCGCAGTCTGGGAGAGCATGCGATACCGTTCAATATCGTTGGTCAGGAAGGCGGAGATAGTGCCGGCAATATCCAGAGCCTTCGCCTGGGTCTCCTCAATCATCGTCTGTTTGGCCCGTTGCACGGTATAGAGGGCAGGAAACACGACCGCAAGGCTCACCAAGACGATGAGCAACAGGAAGAGTTTACGTTTCCAAGCAATGGAGTGGAGCACAAACCACATAGACAAACCTCAACCGTTGGAGAAGCGGAGCAACCACAAAGCGCTCTTCATGATTCCCTGTTATCTACTTATAACGGAGAACTATGAGCTTGTCACTAAGAAAGGCCCCCTCTCGATGCATTTGGAAAACTATGCCGATGCCGATTATTCTTGTTGACGAGCACATTGGGGGGAGCATACGCTGAGCATAGCACCCAGTCTTTTAAGGAGGTCAGCTTTGGCTCAACCCACCAAGATGGTCATCATCAACGCAAGCCCAAAAGGTGAATACAGCCTTACCCTGCAGTATGCACGCTATCTGATGATGCATGAAAAAGATGTAGTGTGGGAGGTGTTGTATGTCGGAGAAGAACTTACTGATACTGATTTTGACCACACGTGGTTCCATGCATCCCTTGATCTGATAGAGCAGTGTGAGGCTGTACTCTGGGCTACTCCTGTCTATACCATGCTGGTGCCCTACCAACTGCTCCGGTTCCTCCAGCTCATAGAGCAGGAGGGGAGGGCTTCACTATTCGTCGGCAAGTACGCGACAAGCATCATGAGCTGTTTCCATTACTACGACCACCTTGCCCAGCACTGGCTGCAAGCTACGTGTGAGGACCTTGGGATGCACTTCATGGAAGGGCTGAGTGTAGATGACAAGGATCTCATGAATCCAACTTACCGCCAAAGCCTGCGGTTCTTCATGGAGGAGTTCCATCATACCTGCCTTCATCGTCTTCCCGTTATCCGACAGAGCAAGGATCTCGTAGAAGACTTTGTTCCCTTCAAACCCCAACCATCCGCATCCCAGGGTGAAAAGCGTGGGGACCTTCGTACCGTATTGCTCACCGATGAGGTGGGTGGGGAGGGAAACCTGTCTGCGATGATCAAGGTTTTTCTCGCTTCCTATCCCAACCAGGTGGAGGTGGTCGACATCAATACGTTTCCCTATGAAGGGGCCTGCCAAGGGTGCCTGAGGTGCGAATTGGTCGGTGAGTGTGACCGAAAGGATGGCTTTCAGGCGTTCTATCAGAATCTGGTCAACTCCTGTGATGTCCTGGTGCATGCCATGAATCTTGAAGGTCGGTATCTGAAACCCGTGTGGAAGCTCTTCCTTGACCGTACCTTCTCCAATGGGCACCGCACCAGCATGATGGGCAAGCATACCTGTTACCTGGTTTCCGGTCCGTTGGACCAACTTCCCTATGTGCGCCAATTCCTTGAGGGCAAGGATATGGTGGGAAGAGAGAATTCGGTAGGGGTAATTAGTGATGATCTCTGTATTGATCAGCAGCTCGAAGCCCTTATTGCTGAGACCGCGCTTCGGTTGGACAGAAGTGCCCGCGCTCACTTTCAGAAGGGAGCGAACTTCCTGGGAATCGGGGGCATGAAGATATTCCGCGACCTGATCTATGGGATGCGTGGAGTGGTTCGTGACGACCACCGCTTCTACAAGCAGCGGAAGCTGTATGACTTTCCCCAGCGCAGGTTGGGCAATCAGCTGTTCAACCTGGTCATGGGCTTCGCATTCCTCTTCAAGCCGGTGCGCCTTGAGGCATACAAGCGCATGAAACCCCTCTACATAGCAAAGCAGAAGCAATTGGTTGACTCAGGCAGGTTATAGGCCGATGGTGATGCGGGTTTCCCCACTTGCATTCTGTTCCTCATCCAGCAGATCCCCGTCAAGGTACCAACGATAGGTGACCGACTGTATGGTTTCTGAGCGAATGGAGATGCTCCCTTGGTTGGAGAGTTGGATGAGCAGTTCCGAG